>CAMZIO010000001.1 GCA_947307255.1 uncultured Clostridia bacterium
AACGAAAGGGAGAAGACCGGCATAGCCGGTCTTCTCCCTTTTTCGGCTGCCGATCTCCCGCGAAAAGAAAGGCGGCGCGGCTTTTGCCGCGCCGCCCTTCTTTGTGGTCGGTATTATGCCGCCGCTGCCTGCCGGCGGTGATGCAGGCCCTCGTAAAATCGCAGCGCAGAGGAGCGGAAAGCGCTCAGTGGGCCGGTGAAAGGAACGGGCGGACGGGAAAACGCCGCCGTGCACGAATTACCGTTGACGAACGCTGATCTTTTGGAGTATAATATCTTGATTTAATATGTGGACAAAAAGGGGAGGACGCTATGTGGATCGCGGACGGATGGAAAGACTATGAACTGCTGGACTGCGGCGGCGGCGAAAAGCTGGAGCGCTGGGACAGGCAGATCCTCGTGCGCCCCGACCCGCAGGCGATTTGGGAGAGCGAACGCAAAAACCGCGGCTGGAAAAACGCGCAGGGCCGCTATTACCGCTCCCAGAGCGGCGGCGGCCACTGGGACAAGGAAAAGCTGCCGGAGCAGTGGCAGGTGCGCTACCGCGATTTGACATTCCGCGTCAAGCCCATGAACTTCAAGCATACGGGCCTCTTCCCGGAGCAGGCGGTCAACTGGGACTTCGCGCGGGAAAAGATCCAAAACGCGGGCAGGCCGATTCGCGTGCTCAACCTCTTTGCCTATACCGGCGCTGCGACGGTGGCCTGCGCCGCTGCGGGGGCACAGGTGTGCCACGTGGACGCGGCAAAGGGCATGGTGGCGTGGGCGAAGGAAAACGCCCGCGTCAGCGGCCTGGAGGATGCGCCGATCCGCTATATCGTGGACGATTGCGCCAAGTTCGTCGAGCGGGAGATCCGCCGCGGCAAGACCTACGACGCGATCATCATGGATCCGCCCTCCTACGGGCGCGGGCCGGGCGGCGAGGTGTGGAAGCTGGAGGAGAATCTCTACCCCTTCGTCAAGCTGTGTGCAAGAGTGCTCTCCGACAAGCCGCTGTTTGTCATCATCAATTCCTACACCACGGGGCTTGCCCCCTCGGTGCTGGGCTATATGCTGCATCTGCTGGTCGCAAAACGATACGGCGGGACGGTAACGTGGGACGAGCTGGGCCTGCCCGTTACGGAAACCGGCCTGGCCTTGCCCTGCGGCGCAACGGGCAGATGGTGCAGCGAATAAGCAGGCAGGAAGAGAAATATTATGTCAACTATGCTGAAAACCGAGAATATCGCCTTCTTCTATCCCGCCCGGGAGGGGGAGGAGGCGCGCCTTGCGTTGAACGGCGTAACGCTTGCGATTGAGCGGGGCAGCTTCGTCGTGGTGCTGGGGCACAACGGTTCGGGCAAATCCACCCTGGCAAAGACCTTTAACGCGGTGCTGCTGCCCACGGGCGGCACGGTGTACGTCGATGGGATGGACACGGCGGACGAGCAGCTTTTGCTGGAGATTCGCCGCCGCGTGGGGATGGTGTTCCAGAACCCGGACAACCAGATCGTTGCCAACGTGGTGGAAGAGGACGTCGCCTTTGCGCCGGAAAACCTCGGCGTGCCGACGGAGGAGATCCGCCGCCGTGTGGACGACGCGCTGGCCGCCGTCGGCATGGCAAAGTACGTGCGCCATGCACCGCATCTTCTCTCCGGCGGGCAAAAGCAGCGCATCGCCATTGCGGGCGTGCTGGCGATGCAGCCGGACTGCATCGTGCTCGACGAGGCGACCGCCATGCTCGATCCCATTGGGCGGCGGGAGGTCCTCGCCGCAATCGAAACGCTGCACCGGGACAAGGGAATCACCGTAATTTTGATTACGCACCATATGAATGAGGCTGAGCACGCCGACCGCGTGCTGGTGCTCAACGACGGAAAGCTCGCCATGGACGGTACGCCCCGCGAGGTGTTTTCCCGCGCGGACGAGCTGGGCGCTATCGGACTGGCGGTGCCGGACACCGTGGCGCTGCTGCGCGCGCTCCGGGAGGGCGGCCTGGACGTCGCCACGGATGCGGTAACGGTGGAGGCGTGCAGCGAGGAAATCGCGCGTGCGCTTGCGCATTGAGAATTCACAGTAAAGAGGAAACCGACTTGGACGAGATCATTCGTATTGAAAACCTGACCCATACTTACAGCGCGGGTACGCCCTTTGAGCACTGCGCGGTGGACGGCATGGATCTGAGCATTTATCGCGGGGAATTTCTGGGTATCATCGGCCACACCGGATCGGGGAAATCCACGCTGATCCAGCATCTCAACGGCCTGCTCAAGCCAACGAAGGGGCGCGTGCTGCTCGGCGGGGAGGACATCTGGGCCGATCCCAAGAAGATCCGTTCCGTGCGTTTTCGCGTGGGGCTGGTGTTCCAGTACCCGGAGTATCAGCTTTTTGAGGAGACGGTCTACCGCGACATCGCCTTTGGCCCGACCAATATGGGCCTTTCCGGGGAGGAGATCGACCGGCGCGTGCGCGACGCGGCGCGCTTTGCCGGCGTGAGCGAGCAGATGCTGGAGAAATCCCCCTTTGCGCTCTCCGGCGGGCAGAAGCGGCGCGTCGCCATCGCGGGCGTGATCGCCATGGAGCCGGAGGTGCTCGTGCTCGACGAGCCGACGGCGGGGCTAGACCCGCGCGGACGGGAGGAGCTGCTATCCAACATCTCCGCCTATCACAAGGAGCGGGGGAACACGGTCGTGCTCGTCAGCCACAGCATGGAGGAGATTGCGCGCAACGTGGATCGCATCGTGGTGCTTTCCGACAGCCGCGTGCTGCTCAGCGGTACGCCGCACGAGGTGTTTGCCCAGGGCGATACGCTGACGCGCGCGGGCTTGGATGTGCCGGAGGTAACGCGCATCGCCATGTCGCTGCGGGAGCGGGGACTTGCGGTCGATGCGGGGGTCTACACCGTGCGGGAGTTGTCTGATGCGCTGCTGGCGCTGCGGAAAGGCGGTGGCGTATGCTGAAAGATATCACGCTGGGACAGTTTTTTCCCGGCAACACGCTGGCGCATCGGCTGGACCCGCGCACCAAGCTGCTGGTTACCGTGCTTTATATCGTCGCGCTGTTTTCGGCGCGCTCGCTGTGGGGCTATGCGCTGCTGGCGCTGGTGCTGGCGATCAGCGTGCGCGTGTCGCGCGTGAAGCTCCGCTCGCTGCTGCGCGGATTGAAGCCCGTGCTGTTCATCATCGCGTTTACCGCGATTTTGAATCTCTTCTATACGCCCGGACGCACGCTGGTGTCGTTCTGGACGCTGCGCATCACCTACGAGGGGATGCGCACGGCGGTTACGATGATGCTGCGCATCATGCTGCTGATTATGGGCACGTTCCTGCTGACCTATACCACCAGCCCCATCCGGTTGACCGACGGGATGGAGAGCCTGCTCAGCCCGCTCAAGCGGATCAAGCTGCCCGTGCACGAGCTGGCGATGATGATGTCCATTTCGCTGCGCTTTATCCCTACGCTGATCGAGGAGACGGACAAGATCATGTCTGCCCAGAAGGCGCGCGGCGCGGATTTTGAATCCGGCAACCTGTTCCATCGCGCCAAGGCGCTCATTCCGATGCTGGTGCCGCTGTTTATCAGTGCGTTTCGCCGCGCGGATGAGCTGGCCACGGCGATGGAATGCCGCTGCTATCACGGCGGCGAGGGGCGCACGAAGCTCAACGTGCTGCGCTATGAGGCGCGGGATTATCTGGTGCTGGCGTTTTTCCTGGCGCTGGCAGTGGGGATCGTCGCATCGGAGAAGCTGGGCGTGCCGGCGCGATTGAGCGCGCTGCTTGTCTGAGGAGGCGAAAGATGCGCAACATTGCCCTCAAGCTTATGTATAACGGCACCGCCTATCACGGCTGGCAGGTGCAGAAAAACGCCGCCAGCGTGGAAGAGACGCTCGAACGCGGCCTATCCATGATCTGCGGCGAGCGGGTCAAGCTCGTCGGCTGCGGCCGTACCGATGCGGGCGTGCACGCCGAGCACTATATCGCCAATTTCCACACGAGCTCCCGCATTCCGCTCGAACGGCTGCCCTTCGCGGTCAACACCCACACGCCGGAGGATATCGTCGTGCGCGAAGCGCTGGAGGTGGCGGATTCGTTCAACGCGATCGGCTCGTGCCTCAAAAAAGAATACACCTATCGCATCTATAACTCGCGGATCAAGAATCCGTTTTATGTAAACCGCGCTTATTTCTATCCCAAGCACCTCGACGAGGACGTGATGGACCGCGCGGCGCGCGCCTTTGAAGGCACGCACGATTTCCGCGCGGTGCGCTCGGTGGGCACCGAGACGAAGACCACTGTGCGCACGATCTATTACTGCCGCGTCAATCGCAGCGGGGAGCTGCTGGAATTGAAGGTCTGCGCCAACGGATTCCTGTATAATATGGTGCGGGCCATTACCGGCACCGTGCTTTACGCGGCGGAAGGGAAGCTGACGGCGGAGGACATCCCTCGGATTCTGGATTCCGGCGACCGGACGCTGGCGGGGCCGACGGTCCCGCCGGGCGGACTGTATCTGACAAAACTCTGGTATGAGGATGAACGGCTCAATGACGAATGAGAAGGAAAATGGAACGCGCGCAAGCGCTGTACCGGGCAAGCAGCCGCGCCGCGGCGCTCTGCGCCGCACGCTGCTGCTGCTCCTTGTGCTGGCGGTGGTGTTGGGCGGCGTGGTTTTCGTGTCCTATCAGGATATGAAGGGGATTGACAGCATTCGCCGCCTGCTCTCGTACAACAAGGTTTCGCCGGATGCGCAGGGCAGGGCGGAGCTGTATGCCTACGACAGCGACCGCACCAATACCTTTGCCATGCTGGGCGAGCGGCTGTTGGTGGTGTCCACCACGCGCATGGCCGTTCTGGACAGGAACGGGGAGGAGCTGTTTTCGCAGAACGTCAAGCTGAACAACCCGGCGATTGCGCAGGGCGGACAGTTGGCGGCCGTATACGACGTGGGCGGCACGTCGCTTTACCTCGTGGGGCAGAAGGGCCTGGTGCGCGATATGAGCGAGGCGTGCGAGGGCGGCATTCTCGCCGCTGCGCTCAATGAGTCGGATTATCTGGCGCTGACCGTGCGAAAAAGCGGCTATAAATCCGCAGTTACGGTGTATGACGCCGCCGGCGCGCCGGTGTTTACCTTCAACGCCTCGGATCACTACGTGGCGAACGCCTGCGTCATGCGCGACAACAAGCACCTGTGCACGGTGTCGCTGGGCGAGGCGGACAGCGCCTTCGCCAGCAGGCTGAGTATTTACGCGCTGGACCAGGAATCCCCCGTGGCGGTCAATACGCTGACCAGCTCGCTGGTGCTCTCGCTGGAGAATCTCGGTGATTCGCTCCTGTGCGTTACGGACGATCGCCTGACCTCGTTCGCCGCGGACGGCTCGCTCGGCGGCAGCTATCGCTACGAGTATCCTTATCTGCGCGGCGTCAGCGTCAGCGGGGACTACGCCGCGCTGCTGCTGAGCCGCTACCGCTCCGGCAGCGCGCTGCGCGTCGTTGCGGTTGGCGCGGACGGCGAGATCATCGGCACGCAGGATATCCGGCGCGAGGTGCTGGATATTTCCGCGGCGGGGAAGTACGTCGCCGTGCTCTACGGCGACAGCCTGAGCGTCTATACCGCGGATATGACGGAGTACGCAACGCTGGAGAGTACCAATTACGCCAAGAAGGTCATCATGCGCGCGGACGGGACGGCGGTGCTGTTCGGCACGTCCGGGGCGACGCTGTATATCCCGTAAGCGGAGGAAGGTTTTTCCCGATTTGACAATTATTTTGACTGGAACGGAAAGGCGGACGGATGGATAATGTATTTATCGCGGATCTGATACTGGCGCTTTTGCTGCTGGCCGGTGCGCTCTTCGGCGCCAAGCGCGGGCTGTTTCAAAGCCTGGTGGGGCTGGGGATCGTCCTTGCCGCTCTGGTGGGGGCGATGCTGGTTTCCTCCGTGCTGACGGAACCGCTGACGCAGCTCGTCTACCCCAAGGTGGAGGAGAGTGTGATCGCGCGGCTTTTGCCGCAGGAGGAGATGCGCGAGAGCGAAGCGCCGGCACAGGAGCCGAGCGAGGGCGGCGTTCTGGACCGATACCGCAGGCAGCTGGAGCAGACCCTGGCCGACGCCACAACCGGCGCGGTCGAGGCGGCGGTCCGCGCGCTGCGCGAAACGGCGCGCGGCCTGGTGGAGGGTTTCGTGCGTGCAGCGGTGTTTTTCGCGGCGTTTCTCGTGCTGCTGGTGCTGCTGAAGCTGGCGGCGCGGGGGCTGGAGCACGTGCTGGAACTGCCGGGTCTGCGCCTGCTCAACAAGCTCGGCGGCGGGGTGCTGGGCCTGGCGGAGGGCGCGCTGCTGGTGTTTTTGCTGCTATCCCTTGCGCCGAAGCTCGGCATCACCTGGTTTTCCGACCGTGCCGAGGGTACGCATCTGCTTGCCTTCTTTCAGAACAATACCCCGCGGACACTGATTCAAATGCTGACCCGGTAACGGGTCTTACCCCAATGGAGGATTGAATATGCAACCACAACTTTGTTCCCGCTGCAAGAAAAACGTCGCTGTCGTGTTTCTCACCCGCATGGAGGGCGGGAAGAACGTCAGCGAGGGGCTCTGCCTCAAATGCGCCAAGAATATGGGCCTGCCGCAGGTGAATGAGATCATGCAGCGCATGGGCATCACCGACGAGGATCTGGATATGATCTCCAACGAGATGATGGGAGCCTTCGGCGGCGCCGAGAACTTAGAGCAGATCGACGACGATGGAAGCGACGAGGAGGGCAAGACGGCAACCTTCCCGTTTCTCAACCGGATCTTCGGCGGCGCGGGCGGCGAGGCCGTCGCGCCGGGCAGCGACGGGGATTCCCAACGTCCGCCGCGCGGTGAAAAGAAGGGCGAAAAGAAGCTGAAGTTTTTGAATAATTACTGCATCAACCTATCCGCGCGCGCCCGCGAGGGTAAGCTGGACGCCGTAATCGGCCGGGCGGAGGAGATTGAGCGCGTGGTGCAGATTTTAAACCGCCGCCAGAAGAACAACCCATGCCTGATCGGTGAGCCGGGCGTCGGCAAAACCGCCATCGCAGAGGGGCTTGCCCAGCGCATCGCCGCGGGCGAGGTGCCCTTTAAGCTGCGCGGTAAGGAGGTTTACCTGCTCGATTTGACCGCGCTGGTGGCGGGCACGCAGTTCCGCGGCCAGTTTGAAAGCCGCATGAAGGGCCTGATCGAGGAGATCCGCAAGGCGGGCAACGTCATCCTCGTCATTGACGAGGTGCACAACATCGTCGGCGCGGGCGACGCCGAGGGCAGCATGAACGCCGCCAACATTTTAAAGCCCGCGCTCTCCCGCGGGGAGATCCAGGTGATCGGTGCGACCACCTTTGCCGAATACCGCAAGCATATCGAAAAAGACACCGCGCTCGAGCGCCGCTTTCAGCCGGTCATCGTCAACGAGCCGAATATCGAGGATACCCTCAAGATCCTGCGCGGCATCGCGCATTATTACGAGAGCTTCCACGGGGTCAAGATCCCGGAGGGAATTTTGCGCCAGGCGGTGCTGCTGTCTGAACGCTACATTACCGATCGCTTCCTGCCGGACAAGGCGATCGACCTCATTGACGAGGCGTGCTCCGATTTGAATTTGCATGACGAGAACATCAACCGCCGTATGGAGCTGCGCCGCGATCTGGAAAACATCGCCTTTGAGCGCGAGAAGCTCACCTCCGCCGGGGAGGAGGACGCGGCGCAGGACGAGGCGCGTATGGACGAACGCTACGCCCGCATTGCCGAGCTGCGCAGTCAGGAGATCCGCCTGCAGCAGGAGCTGGACGCTCTGTGCGCCAACGGCGACCCGGCGTTGAGCATGGATAACCTTGCCCGCGTGATCGAGCTGTGGACAAAAATCCCCGCCAGCCGCATCCGCGAGGACGAGTTCAAGCGCCTCAGCGAGCTGGATAAACGCCTTAAAACGCATATCGTTGGGCAGGACGAGGCCATCGCCGCCGTCAGCGCCGCGATCCGCCGCAGCCGCGTGGGGATCTCGCCCAAGCACAAGCCGGTATCGTTCATCTTCGTCGGGCCCACGGGCGTGGGCAAGACGGAGCTGGTCAAACAGCTGGCGCAGGACCTGTTCAATTCGCCGGATTCGCTGATCCGGCTGGATATGTCCGAATTCATGGAAAAGCACTCGGTTTCGCGCATCGTCGGCTCGCCGCCGGGCTACGTCGGCTATGACGAGGCGGGACAGCTGACCGAGAAGATCCGCCGTAAGCCCTACGCCGTGATCCTCTTTGACGAGATTGAAAAGGCGCATCCGGACGTGCTGAACATCCTGCTGCAGATTCTCGACGACGGCGAGATCACCGACGCCCACGGGCGCAAGGTGAATTTTGAAAACACGGTTATCGTCATGACCTCCAACGCCGGCAGCGATCGCAAGGGCGGCTCCCTCGGCTTCGGCATGACGGTCAACGAGCAGAACAAGGAGCGCGCGCTCAAGGCGCTGGGCGAATTCCTGCGTCCGGAGTTTCTCAACCGCGTGGACGAGATCATCTGCTTCAACCGCCTTGATGAGGAAAATTTCTCCGCCATTGCCCGCATCATGCTCGAAGAACTGAAGGCGAGCCTTGAGGAAAAGGCGCTGCACTTCAGCTACGACGACGCCGTGGTGGAGTATCTTACGCACAAGTCGTTTTCCACGACCTACGGCGCGCGCAACCTGCGCCGCACGATCCAGAAGGAGCTGGAGGACGAGATTGCCGCACGCATCATCAATTCCTATGACGCGCCCATCACCCACATCCGCGCGGCGGTGGAGGGCGATGCGCTGACGCTGCATTGCCTGTAACGGGGAGGAGAAGCCATGTTCCACTTTTTCCGCAATCAGATCGAAAAACGCTGTGCTTACTGCGCCCGCGGCAGGCAGATCAACGAGCGTGAGGTCGCCTGCCCGCGCCGCGGCGTGATGGACGCTGCGGACCATTGCAGCCGCTTTGCCTACGACCCGCTCAAGCGTGTTCCGCCGCGCCCCGCAGCGCTGGATACGCAGAAGCATTTGCCGGAAGACTTTTCCCTGTAAATAAGCAAAAAGAGAGGAAGATAGAGATGAAAATCGCTCGTGTTTGCGCCGTGTACTTCAGTGCGACCGGTAATACGCGCAAGGTGGTTACCGCACTGGGGCGCGCGATGGCGGCCTGCTTTGAAACGCCGCTGGAGGTGCTCGATTTTACCCTGCCTGCCGCACGGGAAGAGCGCTGCGACTTTGCGCCGACGGATCTGGTGATTTTCGGCACCCCGACCTATGCCGGAAAGGTTCCCAACAAGCTGCTGCCCTTCGTCAAGTCCGGCTTTGCCGGAAACGGCGCGCTGTGCGTGGCCGTCGTTACCTTTGGCAACCGCGCCTATGACAACTCCCTTGCCGAGCTTTGCGCCTGCCTGGAAGCGGACGGCTTCCACACCGTCGCCGGCGGCGCCTTTGCCGCGCAGCACGCCTTTTCCAAGACGCTGGCCGCCGGCCGGCCCGACGAGGAGGATATGACGGAGCTGGGCAAGTTCGGCGCGGCGATTGCCGGCAAGCTCAGCCGCGCCACCACGCCGGGCGAGCCGGTGCGCGTTCCCGGCGCGGCAGACGCACCCTATTACACCCCGCGCGGGCTGGACGGCGAGCCGAAGATGTTTTTAAAGGCAAAGCCCGTTACCGATCCGGACAAGTGTACGCAATGCGGCGTGTGCGCCGCGCTGTGTCCCATGGGCTCGATCGACCCTGCAGACCCGGCGCAGGTGAACGGCGTGTGCATCAAATGCCACTCCTGCGTGAAGAACTGTCCTGTGGAGGCAAAATACTTTACAGACGAGGCGTTTCTTTCCCACCGCGCCATGCTGGAGCGGGATTACACCCGCCGCGCCGCACCGGAATGGTTTGTATGACAGAAGGGGGCGAGCGGCATCGCTTGGAGCGCTTTTCTTGAAATTGATGTGCACAACATGACGCGGGCCCAGGCGATTGCGGCCGTTGACGCCAAGCTGCGCAGAGTCAACGCATCCGTCTACAGGCTTCGTGTGATCCACGGCTACCACAGCGGGACCGTGCTGCGGGATGCGGTACGGTCGCATTACAGGGGACATCCGAAAGTGAAGCGGATCGAAATCGGGCTGAATCCGGGAGAGACCGACCTGATCCTCCGGGAATTGTGAGGGGAAATGCTGACGAAACGAACGCGCATCCGCATCGCGGTATCCCTCGCGCTTTGCGGACTGCTGCTCATCGCAGGAATGACGCCGTCATTACCGTCGGGATCATCAAGGACGGTCAAGTTTCCTATACGGTCTACGGTGAAAACGGCGCTGTGCTTCCCGCCGAACCGCACACCTACGAGATCGGCTCACTGACCAAAACCTTTACCGCCGCACTGATTAACAAGGCGATACGCGAGGAGGAACTCGATTTTGACGATACGATCGACCAATACCTGACGCTTCCCGCCGGCAATGCTTATCCGACGATCCAATGGGATTGGCAGGCAGACGACGCCTATCTCCCGGCGGGCGGCATTACTTCAAACATTGAGGATATGCTGCAATACGCGAAATATCAGCTTGATGGAGACGTTCGTTTTTCGAATTGTCACAAGAGCCTGAAAACGATCCACGCCTCCACGGAAAGCTACGAGGCGATGGGCGTCTATGTGGACGAGATCGGGATGGCGTGGATCATCGACAGGGAAAACGGCGTCGTCTGGCACAACGGCGGCACTGGGGATTACAACAGCTATCTCGGCTTTTCGCCCGAAACTGCCCCCCGCGGTCGTTGTGCTTTCCAATCTTCCGCCGAGCGATCGCATCCCCGCCACCGTGCTGGGGGTGAAGCTGCTGGTGGAGTTGGCGGCCCGGTAAGAACCGCAGCGAACGGACAATTCATGAAAACGCTCCGCGCCATATGGCGCGGAGCGTTCTTTTTATGTTAAAGGGGTTATACGGCTTTTGCAAGCTCCTCCAGAATATCCAGCTCGACGTGCAGAGGGAAACCGTCCACCCGGCACTCTGCCTTTCCGCTCAAGCCGTCCACGCTGCCCATTGCGACGGTGCTGCGCAGATAGGTCTCCACCTCGCCGCGCGCGGGCAGGAGGGGAAGCCCGCTTTGGCGGGACAGACAGGCAGTCAGTCCGTAGGCGCCCCAGTTGGAAACGGTGGCGATGATCAGATGATCCACGGGCACGTGGCAGGGATTGAGTCCCAGCTCCTGCCGAATCTGGGTTTGCAGGCAGCCCATGCCGATCTCGTTGCCGCCGTCGCCGATGCCCACCGTGGGGATCTCGCCGCGCGCCAGCTCAAACAGACGGTCTACTGGCGCGGTGTGTGTCCGGATGCTGACCCCGCGCATATTGGCGTAGTCGCCGTCGCCGTTTTTTCCGCAGCGCTCCACCGAGATCAGACCGACCGGTCGGTAGCGGTCCAGCAGGCGGCGGCAGAACGACCAGCCGTCCTCCGGACGCATATAGACCGTCTCCAGATCCTTGCACTCAAAAAAGCCGCGGCAGAGCGTATCCGTAACGATCACCGCGCGAAAGCCCAGCTTTTGCAGTGCCAGCGCCAGCGTTACGGTCCCGGCGGGACCGTCCGTTTCGGCATAACCGGCCACGTAAAACCCGGTGGTCAGCAGCACGGCGCCGCGCGGCCAGGAGAGAATGGCCCTTGCCGCGTTCTGGCAGAAGGAATCGGCGAGGTAGGGGCGCAGCTTGTCCATACCGCGCGCGGAGTGCTGCAGAATAATATCTTCGATCTGCTTTTTGACCATAACGCCGTCGTTGTCCTTTCTGCTGCCGGAGCCGTTTTGCCGGATATGGTGCAGCGTGTTTGTAACTGTTTTTATTATAATCAAAAATAATTATTTGTAAAACGATGAAAAATGATATATAATATGCAAAACAAAACTAATTGAGGTGAGCCATGGAAATTTCCGATGCACGCATTTTCCTTGAGATTGCCCGCCGGGGCAACATCAGCATGGCGGCGCATATCCTTTATTTGACGCAGTCCACGGTAAGCCGGCGGCTGAATCTGCTGGAAAAGGAGCTCAACGTGCGCCTGATCGAGCGCGGACGGGGGTTGGACCGTGTCTATCTTACAGCGGCGGGGAAGCGCTTTTTGCCCCTCGCCGAGCAGCTTGCCGCCCTGGAGCAGCAGTCCAGGCTGCTGCAGAACGAAGGGGAAATGCGCCGCATTTCGATCGCCGTGCCGGACAGCATCGCCTCCTATATGCTGGGCGATTATTTCCGCACGCTTGCGGCAAAGCGGCCGGAGTGGAATCTGCGGATCATCATGCAGGACTCCCTGCCCATCTGCGAGATGGTGGCCAGCGGCACGGTAGACGTCGGCGTTACCAACGGCGAATACCCTTTTTCCGAGCTGAATACCTGGGAACTGTTCCGGGAGGATTTCGTGGTGCTCACGCGCAGCAGCGCGTTGGGGCGGCGCGGGCAGGTTTATCCGCAGGAGTTGGACGTGCGCGACGAGGTGTATGAAAAGTGCGGCGCGGAGTTTGACCGCTGGCACAACTATTGGTGGCGCGAGGAGCAGGCGCGCATCACGGTGAATCAGGCGCAGTTTGCCGTGGGGATGCTGCAGCCGGAAAAGGGCTGGACGATTCTGCCGCGCTCGGTGGCGGCGGCGCTGTGCCCACCGGATGGCTATCTGCTGGAGCTCAGCGAGCCTGCGCCGGAGCGCGTATGCCAGTTCGTTACGCATCGCGCCCAGCGGGTGGAGCTGGCGGAGATCAGCCGGCTGGTGTTTGACGAGATGGCGGAGGCGGTCGGACGCTGCCGCGCCGTCCGACGGAGCGATTGAGCGGAAAAAGCGCCCCGCGCAGAATGGCGCGGGGCGCTTGACGGATAACGGAACGTTCAGAGAATTACAGCTTCACGGTTTCGGCGCGGCTGATCGGGGAGAGCGAAAGCCGCCGCGCCACGTCGGCATAGATTTTCGGGTCGCCGGAGGTATACACGCAAAGCGAGCCGGTTTCCTGGGGGTTGAGCGCATCGTTTGCCTCCAGATACGCTTTGACCGCCTTGGCCTGCTCATAAGCGGGGTCGATCAGCTCCAGATCGGGATAGCAGGCGCGGAAATTTTCCGTAACGATCGGATAGTGCGTGCAGCCGAGAATCAGATGGTCCACCGCTTCGCGCGCAAGGATATGGTCCACCTGCGTGGTGATTTCCAGATTGATCTCGCGCTGGTTGAAGTCGCCGCGGTCCACCAGACCGGACAGCAGGGGCGAGCCCTTGCTGACGATGCGGCAGTCCGGATTGAGCTGATGGATCAGCTCGTCGTACTTGCCGGCTGCCACGGTGAATTCCGTGCCGATCAGACCGACCGAGGAAAGGCCCGATTCCGCCATATATTTTGCCGCTTCCTCCACGATACTGACGATATGGAAATCAAAGCAGGGGCGCAGACGCCCCACCATGGACGAGAGGGTGTTGCAGGCCACGGCGACGCATTTGACGTGGTGCGTACTGAGGAAGGTGAGCATATTGCGGCCGAGCTGAAAGATCTGCTCGCCGGTTTTATTGCCGTAGGGACAGTTGGCGCTGTCCCCGAAATAGACGATATCTTCGCCGGGCAACAGGCGCTGCAGCTCGCGCACCACCGTCAGCCCGCCGACGCCGCTGTCTATTGCGCCAATGGGATTTCTTTTATCAATCATGCGGATTCACCTTCTTGCAAACATTCATAAAATATTATCACAGGACTGAGAAATTTGTCAACTTGCATCTTGAAAAAAGCGCGAGGGGGAGGCTGCGGCCGGCGGGCGGCTGCGTGGGAACCGGGTGCGCCGCCCCGCTGAAAAAGGAACGCCTTTGCCCTTGCTTTACCGCGCATTTCGGGGTACAATCGTTACGCTGCCGCAGACCGCGGCGGAAAGAAAGGACGGGGCGGGACCATGGAAGCATTTAACGCGGCGTTTTGCCGGACGGTAGAGAAGGAGCTTGCAGAGGGCGTATTCGACGAGGTCGTTGCGATGCGCCGGTACATTCACGCGCATCCCGGCGTCGGCACGGATACCGGGGAGACGGAGGCGTATGTCCGGGAAAAGCTGACGGAATACGGCGTAACGGTTCTTCCCGCGCGCACCGGCGTGCTGGCGGTCATTTCCGGACGCAGCCACGAGAAGATGGCGGCGCTGCGAGCGGATATGGACGCGCTGCCGCTCAGAGAGGAAAATGACGTGCCGTACCGCTCGCTCTATGAGGGCAAGATGCACGCCTGCGGGCACGACGCACATACGGCCATGCTGCTCGGCGCGGCGAAGATTCTCTCCGGGCACCGGGAGGAGCTGCCCTGCGACGTGCTGCTGATCTTCCAGCCCTCGGAGGAGGGGCCGACGGTCAACGGCGCGCTGGAGATGCTCAAGGAGACCGACCGCCTGGGCCTGACGGAGAAGATCTGCGTCATCTTCGGCCAGCACGTGTTCAACAATGCGCCCACCGGCCGGGTGGGCACGCGCATGGGGGCGCTGGCTGCCTCGGCGGATACGTTTATGATCCGGTTCATTGGCTGCGGCGGGCATTGCTCCGAGCCGCACCTTAACGTGGACGCGCTTTCGCTGGGCGTGCGGTTTGTCGATGCGATGGAGAGCTTTATGTCGCGGCGTGTTGACCCGCTGGACAGCGCGGTGTGCGCGATCGGCAGCTTCCATGCCGGCACGTCGCATAACATCGTGCCGGAGACGGCGGAGCTGAGCGGTTCAATCCGCTGTCAGCGCGAGGAAACGCGCGAATTGATCAAGACGCATTTGCGCCGGATTGCCGAGGGCGTCTGCCACGGCTGGGATGCCGACTTTGAGCTGAAGTTTATGCCGGGACTGCCGGTTTTGGTCAACGACGGCGCGGCCGCCGCCTATGCCCTGTCGGTTGCCAGGCAGACGGTGGGGCGGGATTACTATGATATTCCCACGCCGATGATGTATGCCGAGGATTTCTGCTTTTATGCCCAGCGAATCCCCGCGTGCTTTTTAAACCTCGGCACGCGCAACGAAGAGAAGGGCTTTGTCGAGAAAAACCACAGTCCCCGCTTTGATATCGACGAGGCGGCGTTTACCGCGGGGGTGAAGATGCTCTGCAGCCTTGCCGCAAACGTGCCGGAGGAGATGCGGCACGGCTGACGCGGCGAGAGACGGCGGCAAGTTTCGTTTGAGTTTAGAATTGGCCGCTATCATAACCTCGATTTGTGATCAATCGACAGGAGAATAGCCGTTATGAGTGAAAAAGTTCTCATCGCAAGCGACAGTACGACGGATCTTCCGCCTGAGCTGATCGAGCGATACCATATCCAGATTATTCCGCTGGGTGTAACGCTGGGCGACAAGACCTATACCGACGGGGTGGACATCGACCCGGATCGGATCTACCGTCTCTACGAGCAGACCGGCGAGCTGCCCAAGACCTCTGCGGTCAACATCGCGGAGTTCGTGGAGTTTTTCCGCACGCATACGCAGCAGGGCCGGCCCGTCGTATTGTTTACGATCAGCGCGGAGTTTTCCTCCACGTTCAGCAATGCCCGCCTTGCCGCGCAGGAGTTTGACCGCGTCTTCGTGGTCGATACCCGCAATCTCAGCACGGGCGGCGGCCTGCTGGTTGCCCGCGCTGCCGAGCTGGCAGAGCAGGGCTGGGAGGCCGAGCAGATCGCGCAGGAGTGCGCGCGCCTGGCGCCCTGCGTGGACACCTCCTTCGTGATCGACAGCCTGGAGTTTTTGCACAAGGGCGGGCGCTGCTCTGCCCTGGCGGCGCTGGGCGCCAACCTGCTGCATCTCAAGCCCTGCATTCTGGTGCGCGATGGCAGGATGACGCTGGGGAAGAAATATCGCGGGAAGTTTTCCGCCGTACTCAAGCAGTATATTGCCGACCATCTGGGAGACGGATCGGATATTAATCCCGCGCGCGTTTTCGTAACCCATGCCGGCTGCGCGCCGGAAGTGGTGGATGCGTGCGTGGCGCAGGTGAAGGCCGTCGTCCCGTTTGGCGAGGTGCTCGTTACCCGCGCGGGCTGTACGATCTCGTCCCACTGCGGGAGGAACACGCTCGGCGTGCTGTTTCTCCGCAACGCGCCGATCGCATAAGACAAGGCAAAGGCCGCAAGCATGGCTTGCGGCCTTTTGATATACGATGGCCTTATTGCGCCGCCTGGCGCTGCCGGGAGGGGAGCAGAACGGTAAAGCGGGTGCCGGCGTCGTCGCTTTCCACGCTTACGCTGCCGCTGTGCAGCTCCACCACGCGCTTGACGATGGCAAGGCCGATGCCGTTGCCCTCGGTCGCGTGGGAGTGGTCCGCCTGATAGAATTTCTGGAAGATGCGCTGCTTACTGGCCGGGTCGAGCGTGCTGCCGCGGTTGGCGACGGAGACCGCGGTCTGTCCGCCTTGCTCTGCGACGGTGATGGTTACCGTTTCGCCCGGAGGGGAAAACTTGATCGCGTTGTCGAGCAGATTGACCCAGACGTCGCCCAATAGCTCCTCGTTGCCGTAAATCGTGTATTCGTCCAGGTCGATGTTCCAGCTCAGACGCTTCTTGCTCCACTTTTCCTCCAGCAGCAGCACGCAGCTGCGAAGCTGCTCGGAGAGGTTGAAGGCGGTGATGTCGGTCAGAATCGTCTGGTTTTCCACCTTCGTCATATTGAGCACGTTGGTCGCCATGTCGGACAGGCGCAGGCTCTCGCGCTCGATGATGTCCAGGTATTCCAGACGCTCCGCCTCGCTGAGATTGCCGTGCTTTAAAAGCTTGGCAAAGCCCGCGATGGAGACGATGGGGGTTTTAAACTCGTGGGAGAAGTTGTTGACGAAATCGGCGCGCAGCATTTCCGTGTTTTCCAGCTCGGCGGCCATGGCGTTAAAGCTGTCGGTGATCTCGCGGATGGTGCGGCTGCGGCCGAGGGGGCCGTTAAAGCTCAGCCGTGCGTGATAGTCGCCGTCGGCCAGGCGGTTGAGCGTATTGATGATCTTGTTGACCGGCTTGAGAGGCAGAACGCCCACGGTGCTGGCCAGCACCGTGCCGATTACGACGCTTGAGAGCATCAGCACCGCTGCGTACAGGTCGGAGGCGAATGCGCTGTTGCCGATATGCAGCACGCCCGTGTGGTTGAGAATCACGATTACCGTGCTGATGAGCACGCTCGTGATCGCCAGCAGGATTAGGACGACCAGAGAAAACAGCGCGGTGAGCGCGAAACGATGCTTTTTTCCCTTACCCTTCATTCGTGCTTCACCGCCTTATAGCCCAGCCCGCGCACGGACTCGATACGGAACTCGTCCCACTGCTCGAAGCGCTTGCGCAGCCGCCCGATGTGAACGGTTACCGTCTCCCAGCCGGTGTCGCTTTCCGCGCCCCAGATCTCGTCCATGAGCTGGATGCGCGTGAAGATTTTGCCGGGGTAGGAGAGCAGCTTGTAGAGCAGTAGGAATTCCTTTTGCGGCAGCTCCTGTACCTCGCCGTGGCGGCGCACGGTCATCGAGTCGTAATCAAGCACCGCGTCCCCGACGACGATGCGCCGTTCGCTGACGATGCGCGCGCGGCGCAGCAGCGCCTTGACGTGCAGCAGCAATTCCTCCTCGTCGATGGGCTTGGTCATATAGTCGTCCGTGCCGACGAGAAAGCCGCGCTTGCGATCCTCCGGCATCTGGCGCGCCGAAACCATCAAAATGGGCAGCTCGCTGTTGGCGGCGCGCAGCAGCCGCGTGAACTCGTACCCGTCCACACGCGGCATCATCACGTCCAGCACCACCAGGTCGATATGCTCCTGATCCATCACGCGCAGCGCGTCCTCGCCGTCGCAGGCGGTGAAGACGGTGTAGTGTGCGTTCTCCAGCACGGCGCGCAGCAGCCGCCGCGTATCCCTGTCGTCATCTGCAACCAGTATGTGAAACATCGCCCACCTCGTCTTACAGTGTTGGTTGGATTTCCTCTATTGTACCAATCCGGCGGGAAAATGCAACCGTTTGCCGCAATTTTGCCGCGGGGCGTGCCGCCCGGCGGCGTTGACAGCAGCGGCCGTGCGGCTTATAATAAGCGCAGGAAAGCGAAGGGATTTACCGGCCGGGAAAGGAGCGTGCCCCATGAAACGACTACCACTTCTCAGCGCCTTACTTTGTACGGCGCTGCTGCTTGCCGCCTGCGCGGCGCGGCCGCAGGGCGAGGCGCCGGTCGTGCCGGAAACGCCGCCGGCCGTTCAACCGCAGGAGCCGCCGGAGGAGTCCGCCGCGCCGGAGAATGAGGAGATTGCCGCGCTGCGCGCCATGGCGCGGGACGCGGACTGCCTGTGCGCGATGACCTATCTGGGCTACGGCACGAATATCGCCGGATTTTTGCGCGAGACGGACGAAGGAAAGGCCCTGCGGGAGGCATGGCCGTTTCTTACAGAGATTCCGCCGCAGCAGTACGTGGAGTACGAGGGCGACGAGATTTACTGCGTGATTCCTGCCGATCCTGAGGCGGTGATCAGCGTTCACGCCGTCTCGATCGACGATGGCGGCGCCGTGCGCGAGGGGACGCAGCTCTATCGCGGACAGCACGGGCAGGCGCTGCTGCTGCGGGGCAACGTCAGCGATATTGTGCCCAACGTCAGCGTTACCGTGAGCGAGCCGGACGGCGGGAGCTGTACATTCCAGCCGGCGCTTTCACTCAAGGACGGTTCTTTGGGCGTGTCGGAGGGCGACGGCGTTCTCGACTTTACCATCCGCTATCCGGGACGGGGATACCGTGCGCCGGAGGGCAGCTTCGTCGGCGTATGGGAGGCGCGCGCGCAAGATGGCGCGGGCGCGGCATACGACTGCACGCTGACCTTCTTCCGGGATGGGACGATGGTGTGCGGGATCGCGCAGGACGGCGTGCAGTGGGAGGAGCTCACCGGAAGCTATCTCGTAAGCCGCTCGGACGGCAACGTGGTGCGGATGGACCTCACGCGAACGGGCGGACAGCGCCTTGCCGACGGTGCGCCGCCGTATGCGCTGCTGGGGGAATTCATGCTGGTGGAGGAAGACCAAACCCTGTACGTTACGCATCTCTACGGCGCGGCTCTGCTGGATGATACGGAGAACGAGACGATCGTATTTCACGCGGCAAAGCTGGGATAAGAAACGAACGCCGCGCAGCACGGTGGCTGCGCGGCGTTTTTTTGCGCGGCGGTGCGCTATCGGCGGCTGAGCAGCCGCTGCGCCTCCTGCGCGGCCAGGGCGGAAACGCCGTCAAAGTCCACGAAGGGGTGATAGATCGCCTCCAGCGCGTCGTGGGCCTGCTTGGCGTGCGCAAGCGCGTCCGTCGCTTCGCGGCGCAGCGCGCGCTCGATGCGTGCGCAAAAGCGCAGCGTGCCCTTTTGCGCACGCGTGAGCGTGCCTTCCGCCAGGGCGTCGATCCGGATGCGGCGATAGGGCTTGCCGGGATAGGGCAGGCGGTCGGTCGAGGTTACGAAGGCCAGCCCCCGCCGGGGGATCAGCAGATGCTGCGCCCGTTCGGGCCGATCCGGGTCCGGGCATAGAAGCACCGGCTCGCCCGCGCGCACGGCCGCGGCGCAGAGCGATTCGAGCATCTGTGCGCCGAGACCGTAGTTGTCGCACAGTACGTAGACGCGCGGGCAGAGCGCGTCCACCGTGTCGAAGCGGCACAGGGCGCCCTTGTGCGTTTGCCCGCCCAGAAAGGCGCGCTGGACGCTGCCGGGCTGCGCGGCGGCGCCGCGCAGCTCACGGCGCGCGATACCCTCCGCGCGGCGGGAGAGCCGGTCAAGCTCCGAAACCGCGCGTACCTGGCTGCGCCGATAAGCCGACACGGCGTTTGCCGCGCGCAGAGCGTGGTACGCCTCCCGATAGGCGGCGCGGTATTCGTCGGTGCGCGCAACGACCGCGCCGCGCTGCGCTTTGACCCCCTCGATATCGTAAAACCGCGTGAGATCCAGATAGCGCTCGCCGGAGATGGCGTAGACCGGTTCCAGCACGTGCGGCGCGGTGCCGTCTACGAGCGCCGTGCGCAGCGCCGGGAAGATCACGCCGTCGAGCGAGTCCGGGTCGCCGGAGCAGTGGATGAGAATCGTCTCCTCGCCCGCCGCGCTGAGCGATTCGGCCACGCTGCGCATCAGCGTGGATTTTCCGCAGCCCGGCCCGCCCTTGAGGATCAGCAGATCGTCCAGCCGCGCGGTGAGCAGCTGGTCGTATAATGCGTAAAACCCCTCGCCGCTGTTTGCACCGAGGAAGATGTGTGCCGATGCTTTCATGGAATGCCTCCGAAAATAGTCTGCATTCCAAACTATGCGCGCCGGCGCGTCCATGACTGCCGTTTGGCCCGCGATGGCCGCAAAAAACGCTTTTAGCGGCGTGGTCGGGCGCTTTTTTCAAAAACGAGAGCCGCAGGCCAACGGCCTGCGGCTTTTGAGCGTGTCAGTTGAGAAAATCCTTGAGTTTTTTGGAACGGGAGGGATGGCGCAGCTTGCGCAGCGCCTTTGCCTCGATCTGGCGGATGCGCTCGCGCGTTACGTTGAACTCGCGCCCAACCTCCTCCAGCGTGCGGGGACGGCCGTCCACGATGCCGAAGCGCAGCTTGAGCACTTTCTCCTCGCGCGGGGTCAGCGTGGAGAGCACATCCACCAACTGCTCCTGCAGCAGCGTGAAGGATGCGGCCTCGCTGGGTTCACTGGCTCCCTCGTCGGGGATAAAGTCGCCCAGGTGGCTGTCCTCCTCCTCGCCGATGGGCGTCTCCAGCGAGACGGGCTCCTGTGCGATCTTTAAAATCTCACGCACCTTGTCCACCGGCATACCCATCTCGGCGGAGATCTCCTCGGGAGAGGGATCGTGGCCCAGCTCCTGCAGGAGCTGACGGGAGACGCGGATGACCTTGTTGATCGTTTCGACCATGTGCACGGGAATGCGGATCGTGCGCGCCTGGTCGGCAATGGCGCGGGTGATGGCCTGGCGGATCCACCAGGTTGCGTAGGTGGAGAACTTATAGCCCTTGGTGTAGTCAAACTTTTCCACTGCCTTGATCAGCCCCAGATTGCCCTCCTGGATCAGATCCAGGAACAGCATACCGCGGCCGACGTAGCGCTTGGCGATGGAGACGACCAGACGCAGGTTTGCCTCTGCCAGCTTCTGCTTGGAGGCCTCGCCCTTTTTCACGGCTGCGGTCAGCGCCGCCCGCTCGGCGTCGCTGAGCGTCTCGCCGGTTTCCTCCAGTTGAGCCAGCCGCTCGCCGGCGACGTTGCCGTTGGTCATCTCCGTCGCCAGTGCGATCTCCTCATCGGCGGACAGCAGCGGCACCTTGCCGATTTCCTTGAGATACATACGCACCGGATCGTCGATCGAAAAGCTGTCCACCAGCTCGTTCGGGTCAACCAGCTCCTCCTCCTCGATCTCGGCAATCGCCTCCAGAGGCGGGTCCTCGTCCACCTCGGCCTCTGCGACCTCGGCGGAGCTGATGTCGATATGCAGCAGCTCCAGTGAGTCGTAAATCAGATCCATCTGCTCGCTGCTCAGATCCATTTCATCCAGCACGTCCATCAATTCGCCGGACTCCAGCTTGGCGGCGTGCTTGCCTTTGGCAAACAATTCGCGCAGCCGCTCGTTGTTTTGCAGGATGGCGGCCGCCGGCAGCGATGCGACCAGGGCGTCCTCCAGCGGGGAAAATCCCTTGTCTGCTTCGCCCGCTTTTTTGCTCTGCGAGGGCGTCTGTCCGGAGGGGAGCTCCTCCACCTCGTCGGCTTGGGCCAGCAGGGCGTCCGCCTGCGCCTCCAGTTCCTGCACGCTCAGTTCTTTATCCATGCTGCATTCCTCCGTTGCTTTTTCTTTTGTATTTTTCCGTTGCTGCGGCGAGCGGATCGTCCCCCGCCGCGTTCCGTTTCTGGAATTCCTCGTGAATGATGCGAACGTAGTCCGTCAGCGCCTGCGCTGCCGCCTTCAGTGAGGTCGGCTTTTGCAGGATCCCGCTGATATGGCTGATCTCCTCTGAAGAGAAGCTCTCGTCCAGCGCGCCCAGGCTCACCCGGCCGTTTTCCCGGCGCTGTGCCCACAGTGCGGTAAACAGCCGGCCCAGCAGCGGGGAGGAGAACTCCTCCTCCCGCAGCGGCGGCTGCGCGCCGAAAAGGGAATCGTCCAGCACCAGCAGGCGGATCACGCCCTCCTCGCACAGCGCCGAGCGCAGATTCTCATAGCGGATCGAGCGCTCCCGCGGCTGGCGCGCCGCAGTTGGATTGAGGTCCTTGCGCTCCTGTTCCTTTTTCTCGCGCCGGACCCTGCGGCCCAGCGCTCGCTTGACCTCCAGGCGCATTGCCTCCGGTGTGATGCCGGCGGCTTCGGCGGCGCGCACGGTGTATACGTCCCGCTCCACGGCGTTGGGCAGGGAAGCGAGCAGTTGCGCGGCGGCGCCGGCGTATTCGATGCGGCCCCGGTCATCTGTGAGGTCGTGCTGCGCGGCGAGCTGTGCCATGCGGAAATCAATGCCGCTGCCGCTGCCGTTGAGCAGCCGCTCAAAGGCGTCCGCCCCCTGGTATTTGATGAAATCGTCCGCGTCCTGCTTGACGTACTGCCCATCTGCCAGGCGGCGGGGCAGCTCCAGCACGCGCACCTTGAAATCCGTGTCGCCGAGCAGCGTCAGCGCCTTCTGCGTGGCGGCCCTGCCCGCGTCGTCGTTGTCGTAGCAGAGCACCAGCTCCCTGGTGTAGCGCGAGAGCAGATGGATCTGCTCCGGTGTGAGCGCCGTGCCCATTGAGGCGCAGGCGTTGTCAAACCCGGCCTGGTGGAGCATCACCACGTCGATGTTGCCCTCGACGAGGATGATGTTGTCGCGCTTGCTCTTTTTGGCGAGATTCAGCCCGTAGAGCACGCGGCGCTTGCTGTAGACGATCGTCTCCGGCGTGTTCATGTACTTTGCGCCCGGATCGTCCTTGTCCACGATGCGCCCGCCGAAGCCCAATACGTCTCCGCGCACGTCGATGATCGGGAAGATGAGGCGCTTGCGGAATTTGTCATACAGTCCGCCGTTCTTGCTTTGCACGACCAGGCCCGCGGAGAGCAGCTCCGAGCGCGAATAGCCCTTTTCCGTCATCGCGCGCAGCAGCGCGTCCCACTCGTCCGCCGCCGCGCCGAGGCCGAAGTTGGTGGCGTTGCGGCCAGTGATCTTGCGCCCTTCCATGTATCGCCGCACCGCCTCGCCCTTGGGCGAGTGAAGCTGGTCGTAGAAAAAGCGCGCTGCCTCCCGGTTGAGGGACAGAAGCCGCGAGCGCAGGCGGTTTTCCTCGCCGCGGTTTTGCTCCGGTACGGGGAGGTTGGCGCGTTTGGCCAAAAAATACACCGCGTCCGGATAGGAGAGATTTTCCATCTCCATCACGAAGTTGATCACCCCGCCGCCCTTCTTGCAGCCGAAGCAGTAGTAAAGCTGCTGATCGGGCCGGACGTGAAAGGAGGGCGTCTTTTCATTGTGGAACGGGCAGCAGCCCCAGTAGCTTCCGCCCCGGCTCGTGAGATTTACGTAGCTGCCCACGAGATCCACGATGTCGTTGCGCGCGAGCAGTTCTTCCATAAACCGCTGATCAAATGCCACGAAGCACCACCCTCCTTCCCCAAAGCGCGGAATCAATAAAACTACAACTCTTATACGCCGGAGGAACGCTTTTCCCTCTTTTTCAGCGAAAAAACAGAAAAAGTGTTGTTTGCACCCACCGGGGGAAACGCTGCGGAAAAAATTGACAGGTAAGGGGAAAAGAGGTATAATCGCGATGATATCACCGAAAGGGGACGGCGGCATGAAGATCCATCTGTATGCGATCCGGCTGGACCGTCCCCTGACCGAGGAGGAGGTACAGACGCTCACGCGACTGATGCCGCCGCAGCGACGCGAGCGCCTGGCGCGCCTGCCCAGGGAGGAGCTGTGCTACGAGCCGCTTTGCGCTTACGCGGCGCTTTATCACGGGCTGCGCAAGCTTTATGGATGGAAGAGCCTGCCCCGTTTTCGCTATGCGGAGTACGGCAAGCCGGAATTCGACGGCTACCCTGAAGTGCAGTTCAACATCAGCCATACGCGCGGCGCGGTGCTGGTGGGCATTCACGACAAGCCCATCGGCGTGGATATCGAGTGCATCCGCCCCATGAGCGAGCGGATGATGCAGCGCATCGCCGGTACGTCCTCGCCCGGAGAGTTTTTTGAAAACTGGGTGCGGCGCGAGAGCCGCGGCAAATGGGGCGGCAGCGGACTTGCCGCCATGCAGCCGGAGCGTTCGCCTGCCCTGGCGGGCGAGCGGTTTTGCTTTGTCGATACCTTTCCCGGCTACGTCGCCTGCGTGTGCACGCATTCGCAGGACGAATGCGGACCGGTGGAGTGCTTTACGCTGAAATGAGGTGAGTGTGAGAATGAGTTTGAATCGGTGGAACGTGCCGGAGCACGAGCTGCTGCCCCGCGCCATCGGCTGTACCGTCAGCGTGGCGGCGCTGCTGCTCGTCGCGCGCATCGTTCCGAGCTGGCGCGTGATTCTTGTCGTGTGCGCGCTGGTTGAGGCGGTGCTTGCCGGGCGGTACTGGATCTCGTATTTTAAAAAGAAATCCTCGTAAACCGTGCGCGGCGGCCCTTTCGCCCCTTTCCGGCGACCGGGATACCAACCGACGATCCGCACGTGCGAGGAGAATCATTATCATTTGCGCGCGAAAGCGCAGGGAGGATTATCATGAATCAGGAATTGCTTTCATTTATCGCATCCTGCCCCACGGCATTTCAGGCGACGGCGCATAGCGCGCAGATGCTTCGCACGGCGGGGTATACGCAGCTGAGCGAGAGCGAGGCGTGGCAGCTGCAGGCGGGCGAGGGGTACTTCGTTACGCGCAACGGCTCGTCCCTCATCGCCTTCCGCGTGCCGAAGGGCGGCTTCCGGGGGTTTATGATCACCGCCTCGCACTGCGACAGCCCCTGCTTTAAAATCAAGGAAAACGCGGAGCTCGCGGACGAGCGCTTCGTCCGGCTGAGCACGGAGGGCTACGGCGGGATGATCTACTCCACCTGGCTGGATCGGCCGCTGTCCATTGCCGGGCGCGTGCTGGTGAAAACGCCGCGCGGCGTCGAGACAAAGCTGGTGGATTTCGGGGAGACGGCGGCAATGATCCCGAACGTCGCTATCCATATGAACCGCAGTGTCAATAAGGATACCAATTACAATCCCGCGGTCGATCTCGTCCCGCTCTACGGCGGAAAGGACAGCGCGGGCAGCTTCCGCGCCCGCGTCGCCGCGCTTGCCGGCGTGGCGGAGGAGGACGTCGTTACGACCGATCTGTATCTCTACAATCCGCAGCCGGGCGTGGTCTGGGATGCGTTTATCTCCGCCCCGCGGCTGGACGATTTGCAGTGCGCGTTCAGCTCACTGCGCGCGTTCCTGGACGCCGGGGAGGGCGATAGCGCCAGGGTTTGCTGCATTTTCGACAACGAGGAGGTCGGCAGCCAGACCAAGCAGGGCGCGGCGGGCACGTTCCTCTACGACGTGCTGCACCGCGTATGCGAGAGCTTCGGCCTGGCGGATGCGGACTATCACCGCGCCGTGGCGCACAGCTTCATGCTCTCGTGCGACAACGCGCACGCCCTGCACCCCAATCACCCCGAATATGCCGACAAGAACCACACCGTCGTGATCAACGGCGGCATCGTCATCAAATACAACGCCAGCCAGCGCTACACCTCCGATGCGGTGTCTGCGGCGCTGTTCGAGCTGATCTGCCGCGAGGCGGACGTACCGGTGCAGCGCTATGCCAACCGAGCGGATATCCCCGGCGGCGGTACGCTGGGCAACATCGCCAACGCGCAGGTTTCACTCAACACGGTGGACATCGGCCTGGCGCAGCTTGCCATGCACTCGTCCTATGAGACGGCCGGCGCGAAGGACACGGCGTATATGGTCCGGGCGCTCACGCGCTTTTTCGAAAAATCCGTGATCATGGAGCGCGACGGCGTTTATACGCTTGCGTAAGCAGAAAAAACGGCAAAAAGATTCCCGAAGCGGCGCTTCGGGAATCTTTTTTACAGGTCTACCACGTCGTAGGCGTGTCCGATGTGCGGCAGGACGGTTTCCAGCAGGTCGCGCGTGCGAAGCCTGAGCGAGGCGCGGTTGTCGCAGGGGTGGCAGGCGAACCACTCCGCCTCCACGGTTTCGCGGTCAAAGATCAGATGCACGCGCCGGGCCGTGTCGTTGGCCAGCCCCAGCACGCTGGCCGAGCCGGGGGAGCAGCCCAGCAGCTCCTCCATCTTCTCCGGAGGGGCGAAGGAAAGGCGCGACGAGCCGATCTGATGGCTCAGAAGTTTGGTGTAAAAGGGCTTGTCCTCCGGCATAGAGAGCAGATAAAAAGCCGTCTGCTGGCGGTTGCAGAGAAAGAGGTTTTTGCAGATGCGCACGTTCAGTGCATCGCTGATTGCGGCGCACAGCTCCATCGTGTCGGCGGCGTCATGCGTCAGGCACTGATACGATATGCCGAGCGAATCGAGCAGGTCAAAGCTGGCTCTGGCGCGCGCGGAGCATTCCGCCGGCGCGCCGGATTGAAGCGGAGAGACGGTCATACGGCGGCATCCTCCTTTAACAGTTTTTCCCCGGCCTTGTAGATGTCGCCCGCACCGACGGTGAGGATCAGGTCGCCGGGACGCGCGGCTTCGCGCAGAGCGGCGGTTACCCGCTCCAGCGTGGGACAGTAGATCGCGCCGGGGATCTCGCGGCAGAGGTCGGCGGAGGAGATGCCGATGTCGTTCTGCTCGCGCGCGGCGTAGATTTCCGAAAGGATCGCCACGTCGGGCAGCTTCAGCTCGCGCACGAATTCGTCAAACAGCGCCTTGGTGCGCGTGTAGGTGTGCGGCTGGAAGGCACAGACGATGCGCCGGTACGGCAGCGCCTTTGCCATTGTCAGCAGGGCGTGCAGCTCGCCGGGGTGGTGGGCGTAGTCGTCGTAGACCTCCGCGCCGCGGAAGGTGCCCTTGTGCTCAAACCGGCGGCCCGCGCCGTGGAAGGTGGCAAGTCCCGCCTCCACCGCCGCGCCGGGGACGCCGAGCAGATACGCGCTTGCCGCGGCGGCAAGGGCGTTGGCGACGTTGTGCATACCGCCGACCTGCAGCTCGATATGGGCGTAATGCCGGCCGTGCATGAGGATATCGAACGCAGGCAGACCGTTCGTGCATACGATGTTGGCGGCAAACGCCTCGCAGTCCGGATCACGCAGACTGAAGCGGAACACCGGATGCGGGAAATCACGCAGGGTTTCGCGTGCGCCGGCGTCGTCCCAGTTGGCGACGACGTGTCCGTCCTGCGGCGTCAGCGAGGCAAAGGCGCGAAAAGAGCGCTCCACGTCGGCAAGATCCTTGAAAAAGTCCAGATGATCTGCCTCCACGTTGAGGATCACCGCAACGGTGGGGAAAAAGCTCAAAAACGAGTTGCGGTATTCGCAGCTTTCCGCGATGATCGTATCGCCGTGGCCCACGCGATAGCCCGAACCAAGCAGTGCCAGCGTCCCGCCGATCATCACGGTGGGATCGGCCTGCGCAGCCATGAAGATATGTGTTGCCATCGAGGTGGTGGTGGTTTTCCCGTGCGTGCCGGCAATGCACAGCGCGTTGCGGTAGCCGCGCATGATCGCGCCCCAGGCCTGCGCCCGCTCAAACACCGGGATGCCGCGCGTAACGGCGCCGGAAATCTCCGGATTGTCGTCGTGGATCGCGGCGGTGCGGATGACGAAATCGCACTCGCCCAAATTCTCTGCGGCGTGGCCGATGGCAACGGGGATACCCAGCGAACGCAGCTGCGCCACGGCGGGGCTGTCGTTCATATCCGAGCCTTGCACGTGCAGACCCATGCTGTGAAGCACCTGCGCCAGCGGGCTCATCGAAACGCCGCCGATGCCGGACAGATGCACGTGCCTGCCGGGTACGAGATAGGAAGAAATATCCATAAAAAGTCCTTTCCAGTATGATCTGTACAGGGATAGTTTGCAAATTTCAAGTAACTATATTATAATATATCCGCTTGTCAAGTACAATCCCAAAATTTTTGTTTTTCCCGAAAAAGCGGGGGGAGGATTTGACTATGGATTGGTGCGTTCCAAGCTACGTCAACGCCGTGATGCAGTCGCTGCGCGCGGCGGGCTATCGCGCGTATCTCGTGGGAGGCTGTGTGCGCGACCTGCTGCGCGGGACGCAGCCGGCGGACTACGACCTGACCACCGACGCGCAGCCGGAGGCGGTGCTGGCGCGCTTTGACGCGGCGGCGCATCCGACGGGCCTGCCGCACGGCACGGTAACCGTCGTCAGTGCGGGATATCCCGTTGAGATCACCACCATGCGGCGCGACGGGGCGTACCGCGACAACCGGCATCCGGAGCAGGTGTCGTTTACCGACCGGATCGAGGAGGACCTTGCCCGCCGGGATTTCACGGTCAACGCCATGGCGCTGGGCGCGGACGGCGTGCTGATCGATCCCTTCGGCGGTGAGGGCGATCTGGCGGCGAAGACGCTGCGCTGCGTGGGGAAGGCAGAGGTGCGCTTCGCGGAGGACGCGCTGCGGATCTTGCGGCTGCTGCGCTTCGCCGCGGTGCTGGGCTTTGGCGTGGAGGAGGAGACGGCGCGCGCAGCGCGCGCGTTGCGCGCAAATCTTGCCAGCGTTGCGTCCGAGCGGGTGTACGCCGAGATGAACCGGCTGCTGTGCGGAGGGAACGTAACGCAGGTGCTGCTGGCATTTCCGGACGTACTCGGCGCGGTGATCGCGGAGATCCTGCCCTGTGTGGGTTTTGACCAGCGCAATCCGCACCACATTTACGACGTGTGGGGACATACGGCGCGCAGCGTCGGGTTCGTCCCGCCGCAGCGGGAGCTGAGATGGACGATGCTGTTTCACGATTTGGGAAAGCCGCTGAGTATGACGCTTGACGAGGCGGGCGTGGGGCACTTTTACGGCCACACGGCGCTCTCGGCACAGTTGGCCGAGGCGGTTATGGAGCGGCTGCACTTTGAAAAAGCGCTCCGGGAGCAGGTGCGCGTGCAGCTCGCCTGCTTCGACGATACGTTTCCGCCGGAACGCGCGGCGCTTCACCGCGAGATGGCCAGGCGCGGACGGGAGGTTACGGGGAAGTTGCTGCTAACCAAGCTGGCGGACAACGCGGCCAAAGCCCACAACGGTCTGGCGCGCGCGCAGGCGCCCTGGCGCGCGGCACAGGAGATTTTCGATGCGCTGGCTGCGGAGGGGGCGTGCTGTGCCGTCGGCGAGCTGGCGGTGTCCGGCGCAGATCTGCTGGCGCTGGGCTTTGCGGGACGCGGCGTGGGCCTTGCGCTGCAAAAGCTGCTCGACGAGGTCGCATCGGAAAAGCTGGACAATACGCGCCCGGCGCTGCTCGCGCGCGCCCGACGGCTGCGCCGATCCGGCTTCGGCGCGGAAAAATAGGAGGAACGTATGAACAACATTCTGGATTATCTCGACTGGCGCGGCGACGTGCCGATTTCCTTCGACGGCTTCAACGAGGTGGATAACCTGCTGCTCTCGGAGCTGAGTTTTCTGGATCTGGCCGGCATCGTGCCGGGCATGGACGAAGAGGGCGACGTGGTGCTCTGCGACGCAGCGCAGCGCTACTTTGCACGAACCGACGGGAAAGAGCCGGACGGCGCCTGGGTGCTGACGGAAAAGATTCCCCGCCTGTTTGCGCGGATGGCGGCCGCGCCGCGCTTTGCCTCTATGCGCCTGAGTATGTTTGAAGAGCAGCACGACGAGCAGCGCGAGCAGCAGTTTGCCGCGCTGTGCTTCGAGGTGGGGGACGGAACGGTCTACGTTGCGTTCCGCGGCACGGACAACACGCTGCTGGGCTGGAAGGAAGACCTGAACATGAGCTTTTTGGACGCGATCCCCTCGCAGGAGAGCGCAGCGGCGTATCTGGCGTATGCGGCGCAGCGCTTCGGACAGCGGCGTTTGCGCGTGGGCGGGCACTCCAAGGGCGGCAATCTCGCCGTATTCAGCGCGGTGTACGCCGACGGCGCCGTGCAGGATCGCATCGAAATGGTTTACAGCAACGACGGCCCCGGCTTTCTGCGCGATATTACGCAGACGGCGGAATATCGCCGCGTGGCGCGGCGCATTCTGAAGTTGGTTCCCCAGTCGTCTGTGGTGGGGACCCTGCTGGAGGGCGAGCACGTCAGCCAGGTCGTGCACAGCAACGCCATCGGCGTGATGCAGCACGACGGCTTTTCCTGGGAGGTGTGCGGCACGCAGTTCGTGCATCTTGCGCAGGCCTCGGCGGAGGGGAAATGGTTTGAACAGACCTTCGACGCCTGGGCTGCGGAGTTGTCCGCCCCGCAGCGCGAGGCGTTTGCCGACGCGCTCTACGGCGTGCTCACCAGCACCGGCGCGCGGACGCTGAGCGATTTGAATGCGGAGAAGCTCAAAAGCGCGGTGGGAATTCTCAAAAGCTATAAAAATCTCGACCGCGAGACGCGCAGGGCGCTCTCCGGCGCGCTTGCGCTGCTGCTGCGGGTTGGCGCGCAAAGCGCCGTGCAGGACACCCGCCGCGAGGGGGAGCGCGAGCTGCAGGAGCTGCGAAAGCGCCTGGAGACACAGCTTCCCAAAAAGACGGAATAAAACGCGCCCCGCGCCGTTTGCGGCGCGGGGCGGCTTGCGTTCGCGGCGGATCTTTTCGTTTTCTATCCGGGCGGTATTGCAAAAGCGGCGGGGTTTTGCTACAATGTATCCTGTGATAATAGGGGGCTGTGCGTCTGTGCGGCCTCATAAGGAGTGAAACGATGAAAAGCCTGATCAAAAAAGACCGTATTCTCATCGCGCTTGCCATCCTCGGATTGATCGCCTCGCTGATCCCGACGGCAGCGCGTGTGCGCGCGGAGGAGGAGAACAAGTATTACGACGTGATTCTTGACTACACCAGCATCCGGGCCATGGCGCTGCAGTCGGAGTACGACGAGGGCGAGTGGCTGGATATGCTCCGCTCTTACGGCGCGGATAAGATCGCGCTGGGCGAGGTTACGGCCAAGACGATGTCCGCCAGCGCGGTTATCCCGGTTTACGCGGCCTCCGTCAAGGAGATCCGCAGCGGCCACGGCTGGGAAAAGCGCTATCCGCAGCAGGTGGCCCAGTGGGTCGGGGAGAGCGTGGACATGGCGGACGCGCTGGTGATTGCGGAGACGCCGGAGGCGTTCGAGTGGGTGCGCCGCGCCTTTGACGAGCGTGCGGAGGACTTTTCCTGCCGCACCTATGCCGACGAAGACGGCGCGGGTTTCCTGTTTATTCCCCGCCAGAACAGCGGCCTGAGCGGTGAAAAGATGCTCGACTTGTGTCTGGGTATCTGGCCGGAAATGGCGCGGTTCATGGAAGAGCACGGGATGACCGTTATTCCCCGCACCGCGACGGTGGACGGACTCAACGGCGCAAAGTTCGCCGAGGCCTTTATCCGTGTGCTCCGGGAATATGATTCGCCTTATTTCCTCAACAGCGGCGATTCGCTGCTGGGCTATGACGACGAAGCGGGTGAAAAACTGCTCAAGGACTATCTGCGCGACAGCGGCGTCGCCGTTGGATTGATCGAGCAGAACGACCAGAGTCAAAACCTCGTCTGGGACGGGATCGACGAGCTGCTGGAGCAAACCGGCTACAACGCCGTGCGCATGTTCAACGAGTGGGCCTACATCCAGAACCGCTATGAATACTGCGGCTATGAGGGCGCTGAGGAGATCACCAACTCCTTCTTCCGTGCCATTGCCGAGCGCAACTGCAAGATCATCTATATGCGCATGATCCTCGAGCCGGACAACGACGTCAAGCCCGACGCGAAGGAGGAAAAGTGGACCTATATCACCGATCCTGCGGACTATGAGCAGCTCCTCGGTGATCTGGATACACGCCTGAGCGCCATCGGCTATACGCATGATACCGTGCCGCCGATGAAGCTGGATACGCCCTCCGTCCTCTGGCGCGTGCTGGAGGGGATCGGCGTGGTCGCGCTGTGCGTGCTGCTGCTTGACCTGTTCTTCTATCTGGACGACCGCTGGCGTTACGGACTGCTGATTCTGGGCGCGCTGGGCGCGGCGGGGCTTGCCCTGCTCAAGCCGCACGGCTATCAGGTGCTGCTGTCCATGGCGGGCGGCGTCGTGATGCCCGCCATTGCGGGCCTGGTGCTCTGCCGCGCCGTGGCGCAAAGACGCCGCGCGTGTCCGCAGCCGAAGTTCGGCGCCCTGCTGGGTTACTGCGTGGGGATGTCGCTCGTAACGATCCTGCTCTCATTCGGCAGCTCGGTTTTCGCGTCCTCGGCGCTCACGCAGCTTTCCTATCTGTTGGAGATGGACCTCTACCGCGGCGTGAAGATTTTGCAGCTTATTCCCATCGGCGTATTCGGCCTTGCGTATCTGCTGGTCTACGCCTATGAGGAAAGCGGTGCGAAGGCGGCCGTGCTCGCCCACGTGGGCGAGCGGGGCGAAAGGGACCGCGTGCATAAGTTCAACGCGTACTTTGCCGAGGTCATGCGTCAGCCGATGCGGCTGGGCTGGATGGCGGGGCTGGTGCTCGTAGTGGGTGCGGGCGCGTTTTTCCTGCTGGCAGGCGTCTATTACATCTACCGCACCGGCAACTCCACCAACGTCTCGGCGCTGGAGCTGCAGTTCCGCAATTTCCTGGAAAACACGCTCGTGGCGCGCCCGCGCACGAAGGAGTTTTTGATCGGCTGGCCCTGCCTGATGCTCTTTATCTGGGCGCTGCGGCGGGGGATGAACTTCCTGCCGCTGCTGTTCGGCCTGTGCGCGAGTATTGGCCTGGTGAGCATCGTGAACACATTCCTGCATATCCGCACGCCGTTCCTGCTCAGCCTGCTGCGTACCGGCTGGAGCGTGTTGTTCGGGCTGGCGATCGGCGCGGCGCTGGTATGCGCGGCGGAGCTGATCTACCGGCTGGTGAAAAGAATCGTTGGGGGAGCGCATGGTTAACATACTCATTTCTGGCTACTACGGGTTCGACAACATCGGGGATGAATCCATTCTGCGCACGGTCATCAACAGCCTGCGCGCCAGAGTGCCGGACTGCCATTTGACGGTGCTGTCTCACAGCCCGGAGGCAACGAGCGAGAAATACGGCGTGGACGCAGTGGAGCGGATGTCGCCGCGCGCGATCGTGCGCGCGCTGCGCCGCTGCGATCTGCTGATCTCCGGCGGCGGAAGCCTGCTGCAGGACGTAACCAGCAGCAAAAGCATCCACTATTATCTTGCCATCATCCGCCTGGCTAAGCTGTTTGGCAAAAAGGTGTTTATTTACTCGCAGGGTATCGGCCCGATCGACCGCCCGCTCAATCGCCGCGCCGCGGCTGCCGCGCTGCGCAGGGTGGACGGGATCGTCGTGCGGGACGAACGCTCGGCGGATCTGCTTGCGGAAATCGGCGTTCCGCGGGAGAAGGCGGTCATCACGGCCGATCCCGTGATCCGTATGCTGCCGTCGGACACGACGGCCGGACGCGCGGCGGTGGAGAAGGCCGGGGGACATCCGGGCAAAAAGCTGACCGTAGGCTGGGCGATCCGCGAGCGGGATACGGACAGCCCCTTCGTCCGCGAGGCGGAGGAATGCATCCGCTGGCTCAAGGAGACGTACGACGCGGAATCCATCCTCATCCCGTTTCATTATGAGGAGGATCGAGACGTTTCCTGCGCCATTGCCGACCGGCTGGACGGTGCGGCGTACTGCATCCGTGAAAAATACCTCTCGGAGGATACGCTTTCGATCATCGGCAATATGGACGTGATGGTCGGGATGCGTCTGCACTCGCTGATTTATGCCGCCATCATGGGCGTGCCGATGATCGGTATTTCCTACGATCCAAAGTGCACGGCGTTCATGAACTCCGTGGGCGTGGAGAAGCTGAGCACCAAGGAGAGCTTTACCGCCGAGGCGTTCAAACGGGAATTTGCGCGGATCATGGAGCACGGAGCGGAGCAGACGCAAACCGTCGCCCTGCACATGGACCAGCTGCGGCGAAAGCTCGACACCAACGAAGAGATGATATGTAACATCATGGAAGAAAAAAAGACGGAAAACCCGCCGGAGACGAAGGCGGAGAATACGGACAAGGCCAAGGTCAAAACAGCCGGCGCGATCGGGCTGGTATTCGTGCTGACGCTGGCGGCGAAGCTGCTGGGCGTGGTGCGCGAGATGCTCCAGGCCAGTTATTTCGGCACCGGGGTGGATGCGGATCTGTTCACCGCGTCGTATAACTCCACGCTCTATCTCTTTACCACCGTGTGTTACGCGCTGTGCATCGCGGCGGTACCGATTCTGACCAAGGAATTTGCCGCCGAGCGAAAACGCGGCATCCGCGCGGCGAATAACCTTGTTACGCTGACGCTGGCGCTGAGCGTCGCAGTCGTCGCCGTTTGGCAGATCCTGGCGTCCACGCCGCTCATCGGCATGATCTGGGACGTGCAGGCGGGCGAGTTGGCGCGTCTGGTGCGCTATATCCGCATCATGGCCTGCGCGCTGCCCGTGGTGGCGGCGGCGTATCTGATGGTGGCGCTGTTCCAGGCCACGGATCACTACGAGCTGCAGGGCAGCATGAGCATCCCCTACAACGTCTTTCTGGCGGCGTACCTGTTTCTCTGCGGTACGCGCTTCGGCATCGGAGGCGTGGTGGTGGCCAGCGCGGCGGCGTGGCTGCTGCAGCTTGCCATGAGCTTGCCCTATGCGCGGAAGGAGCGCTACGTCTACCGCCCGACGTTGGATCTCAGGGCGGGCTACGTGGGAGGTTATTTCAAAACCGCCGTGGTTACGGTGCTCACCACGTCGGTATTCCTGTTTTGTTATCTCATCGACACGTCCACGGCGGCGTCGTTCAGCAACGGCGCGGTCAGCGCGTTTTACTATGCTGACAAGCTCTTTACGCCGCTGACCACCACGGTGCTATACAGTATCAGCGCCGTGATGTTCCCGCGCTTCAACCGCGTGTTTGCCAAGGATGATACGAAGGCCTACCTGGGATATATCTGGAACGTAACGGAAAATACGCTGCTGTTCATCTTCCCGGTGTGCGCGATGATGTGCGCGTTCGGCACGGATATCATCCGCGTGATTTTTGAAAACGGCAGCTTCAACGGCGAATCCACCGCCGCCACCGGCCGAATCTTCATGATGTACGCGCTGGGCATGAGCGCGTTCAGTATGCTGGATCTTTTGAACAAGGCCTATTACGCTATGAAAAAGACGCTCGTACCGCTGCTGATCAACCTCGGCATTCTGGCGCTCAATGTGATTCTCAACCGGTTTTTCCACACCGGTGCGGGCGTTGCGCTCGCCACGTCGCTGGCGATTACGCTGGGCGCGCTGGTGATGCTGTTTCAGCTCTTCCACGGCGTGGGCGTGCTGCGCGCGCTGCCGCTGGGGAAGGGACTCCTTGCCACCGGCGTGATGGGCGCGTTCCTGTACTTTGGGCGTAATCTGTTGGTGAATGGCGACGAGAGCAAGATCATGCTGGTCATCAAGTGCGGCATGGTCGGCGTTGTCGGCTGCGTGATCTATCTCGGCGTCAGCCTGCTGCTGCGTCAGCAGATCATGTCGGAGCTTCTGCACAGGTTCAAAAAGTAAAAAAGCGGCGCGGCCGTTTATTGAAAACAAGGGCTGAATGCATCGCATTCAGCCCTTGTTTTCCTCTGCTTCGGTTTTACTTTGCTCCAGCCTGCGGCGGTAGAGGGTCAGATACCCCTCCAGTATCAGCGCGGCGGCCACCGCGTCCACCGTCTTCTTGCGCTCCCTGGCGCGCTTGCCGTTGCCGGCGAGGATGTTGTGCGCGTCCACGGTGGTGCGCCGCTCGTCCCAGAGCGTTACGGGCAGAAGCGTCGTCTCGCGCAGCAGCGCGGCAAAGCCCTCGGCCTTTTCGGCGCGCGGCCCGCGCGTGCCGTCCATATTGACCGGGTGGCCGAGTACCAGCTCGCCGACCGCGTGTTCGGCGGCGAGAACGCGAATTTTTTCCGCGACGTCCTCCGGCCGATAGGCGGTGATGACGGTGGAGTAGCCGACCAGTGTGAGCGTGCGGTCGGAGACGGCAATGCCGGTGTGCGCGTCGCCGTAGTCGATGGCCATGATTTTCAGAAAAAACGCCTCCTTCTTGTTCACTTCGTTTTGGCTATCATACCCGAAAGCCGCCGCAAAATCAAGGGGGACGAGCGGACGCGCTGCACGTTTGTGCGGGGAAAAGAAAGCCGCCGCGTACCGCTGCGCTGAAAATACGGAAATTTCCGGGTTTTTTCGAAAAAATGCTTGACCGGCGGGGGATAAGTGTGGTATAGTTCCAATTACCTGTGAAAGAGGGCTTTCTTTTTGTGCGCATTTTTCGCTTTTCACGCACGGGGAAAACACCCCTCTAAAATCCAAGCAGGGAGGCAATCGGCAGCCGGATGCTACCAGGCTGCCAGAATAAGGAGGTGCCGTTAGATGCGCGTTAAGATCACGCTCAGATGCAACGAGTGCAAGCAGAGAAACTACAACACGATGAAGAACAAGAAGAACACCCCGGACAAGCTTGAGTTGAACAAGTATTGCCCCTTCTGCAGAAAGCACACCGTACACACCGAAACGAAGTAAGAAAGGCAGTGTAGAACATGGCAGAAGAAAAGAAAAAGGACCGCGCCAAGTGGTTCCGCGAAATGAAAAGCGAGCTGAAGAAGGTCGTATGGCCCACGCCGCAAAAGACGATGAAGGACACCGGCACGGTGCTTCTGTGCTCCCTGGTCGTCGGCGCGTGCATCTGGCTGTTCGACTATGTTGCCGTTTCCGCAGTACGTCTGCTGATCGGCCTGGCGGGTTAAGAGGAGCGCGGCATGGCTGAGAGCGCAAAATGGTATGTTGTCCATACCTACTCCGGTTATGAAAACGCTGTTAAGACCGCCATCGAGAAGTTCGTCGCCAACCGCCACCTGGAGGACATGATCGTCGATATCCAGATCCCCATGGAAACCGTAACGGAGGTTACCGATTCCGGCGAGGTCAAGGAGGTCGAGCGCAAGGTCTTCCCCGGTTACGTCCTGGTTAAAATGGTCATGACGGACGACACCTGGCATTTGATCCGCAACATCCGCGGCGTAACCGGCTTCGTCGGTTCCGCCAACAACGCCATCCCCCTCACGGAGGAGGAAGTCCTGGCGCTCGGCGTGGAAAAGCACGAGATCATCGTGCGCTACAACGTCGGCGATCAGGTCAAAATCACGGACGGCCCCCTTGCATCCTTCCTCGGTACGGTGGAAGAGATCGACGCCGAGAAGAACAAGGTGTGCGTGGTCGTGTCCATGTTCGGACGCGAGACGCCGGTCGAGCTGGAGCTCGATCAGGTCGAGGTCGTGGAATCGTAAATATCGCCAAATGCGATCAGCCGGGTTCCCCGGCAAACGTGGGAGAGACGCGCGTGCGTCTCGCCAAGGGCGGCACGACGCTGGTTCGGCCGTTACCACATCAATAAAAGGAGGTGCCTTCCATGGCACAGAAAGTAGTCGGTTACGTTAAGCTGCAGATTCCTGCAGGCAAAGCAACTCCCGCGCCCCCTGTCGGCCCCGCGCTCGGTCAGCACGGCGTCAACATCGCGGCTTTCACGAAGGAATTTAACGAGCGCACCAAGAATGACATGGGGCTGATTATCCCCGTCGTCATCACCGTGTACGCGGACCGTTCCTTCAGCTTTATCACCAAGACTCCCCCTGCGGCGGTTCTGATCAAGAAGGAATGCAACATCGAGTCTGGCTCCGGCGTCCCCAACAAGACCAAGGTCGCTCAGATTTCCAAGGCTTCCCTCCAGAAGATCGCCGAGATGAAGATGCGTGATCTCAACGCTGCAAGCCTTGAGGCCGCCATGAGCATGATCGCCGGCACCGCACGCTCCATGGGCGTTACCGTCGAAGAATAAGGGAGGGTGTAACAATGTTTAGAGGTAAGAAGTACAAAGACGCTGCCAAGCAGATCGAAAAGAATACCCAGTACGAGGCCATGGAAGGCTTCGGCCTGATTTGCAAGACCGCTTCCGCCAAGTTCGACGAGACGGTTGAGCTGCACGTCAAGCTCGGCGTTGACTCCCGTCATGCCGACCAGCAGGTCCGCGGCGCCATCGTTCTCCCCAACGGCACCGGTAAAACCGCCCGCGTCCTCGTGTTCGCCAAGGGCGACAAGGCTGACGCTGCCCGTGAGGCCGGCGCCGACTATGTCGGCGATATGGACATGGTCGAGAAGATCCAGAAGGAAAACTGGTTCGACTTCGACGTCGTCGTCGCTTCCCCCGACATGATGGGTGTTGTCGGTCGTCTGGGTAAGGTTCTGGGCCCCAAGGGCCTGATGCCGTCCCCCAAGGCCGGTACCGTGTCTCCTGACGTGGCCAAGGCCGTCAAGGAAGTCAAGGCCGGTAAGGTTGAGTATCGTCTCGACAAGACCAACATCATCCACTGCCCGATCGGCAAGGTCTCCTTCGGCCCCGAGAAGCTCACCGAGAACTACAATGCTCTCATGGGCGCCATCATCAAGGCCAAGCCCGCCGCCGCCAAGGGCCAGTATATCAAGTCCTGCGTCGCCGCCTCCACCATGGGCCCCGGCGTCAAGATGGCCACCGCGAAGCTCTAAGACATTTCAAGAAAGCGCAAGCGCTTTCTTGAGGATTGTCTCGCTGCGCTTCCCGCACGCCAAAGGCGCACGGGCGCTGCGCGCAAAGTGTTTTTTCTGACGCGCAGGCGACAGAAAAAACGGTTTGAAATATCCAGGATCTTCTGATGCTGGATGAAGCGAGACAAAAAATCAATATTTGGGGTTGACAAGCTTGCCAGCCTTGAATATAATATTAGTCGCGTTCCAAAGACAGCAGGTGCGGCTTGCCGCGTAAATCCTGCCGAGGATGGCAAATCGTTATGATTGCTTACACCGTCCTCGTGCCTTTCGACATGAGGACGGTTTCCTTTTTAGAACGCTTCTGTTTCCCCCGATGCGCGCGGCGCATCACAAATCCAATGGAGGTGAAATCAAGAATGCCTAACGCAAAAGTTCTGTCTGAAAAGCAGGCGATCGTGGCCTCTCTTACCGAGAAGCTGCAGGGCGCGGCTGCCGGTCTGATCGTGGATTACAAGGGCATCACCGTCGCGGAGGATACCGCTCTTCGCGCCGAGTGCCGTAAGAACGAGATCGAGTATGCAGTCGTGAAGAACACCCTGCTTCGCTTTGCTTTCAACAACGTCGGCTTGAGCGAGCTTGATGAAAAACTCAATGGCACCACGTCTCTGGCCATCGCCAGCGATCCCGTTGCTCCGGCGCGTGTGATTGCCGACTATGCCAAGAAGCTTGGCGACCGGTTTGAAATCAAGGGCGGGTTCATGGATGGCAAGGTCATCGACTTGAACACCATCAACGCTCTGGCTGCGATCCCCGCACTGCCCGTGCTGCAGGCGCAGGTCCTGGGTACCATGCTGGCGCCCATTTCCGGTCTTGCCTGCGTACTCAAGCAGATCGCAGAGAAGAATGGCGCGCCTGCGGAAGCGGCCGCCGAAGCTGCCGCTGAATAAGCGCAGCGCCATACCAATCAAAAAACAACAAATCTTATCAGGAGGATCATTACAATGAGCGAGAAGATTACTGCTATGATCGAAGAAATCAAGGGCTTGACCGTTCTGGAGCTGTCTGAGCTTGTCCACGCCCTCGAGGAAGAGTTCGGCGTTTCCGCCGCCGCTATGGCTGCCCCCGCTGCCGCTGCCGCTCCCGCCGCTGAGGAGAAGACCGAGTTTGACGTCGTCCTGGCCAGCTTCGACGCTGCCGCCAAGATCAAGGTCATCAAGGTTGTCCGCGAGATCACCGGTCTGGGCCTGGCTGAGGCCAAGGCTTTCGTCGAGTCCGCTCCTAAGGCCATCAAGGAAGCCGTCTCCAAGGACGACGCCGAGGCTCTCAAGAAGCAGATCGAAGAGGCCGGCGGTAAGGTCGAGATCAAGTAATTTCACCCAACCATGGGAAAAGCGCACGCCCTGCGGCGTGCGCTTTTTTTGCGCCGTCGCGCGGCGCAGTTTGGCGCGGGTATGAGAGACACGAAAACGGAGAATTCGTTTGTCAAAAAATATTTAATGATTTTCGATAAAAAATACTTGACAAACATATTGAACCGTGGTATGCTCGGAAGCGTCCATCGACCAGCAGTTCCAGTCATTCAGGCAGGCATTTGAGAAAGCGGAAGGCATCCGCACAGGTACAGAATCTTTTCGGAATGAAGTATATGATACGGAAAAGGTAACAGTGGATGGAACCATTCTCAAATTTTTATATTCTCAAACAGAAGGAGAACTAAAGTATCTTGTTTTGGGAGAGGATATTTTTGATGTGCTGCTGTTGGAATATAAATCCTTTGATGATTGGTTTGTTATACCGAGCGATTATAAGAAAAAAGGAGTACTGGAAATGGTCAAGATGCTGATAAAACTTGGCCCGGTCTTCGGAAAATAAAAAAACGTATCATGTTTGCGCTGTTTCAACCGCACAGAAGAGAAGGAATGCTTTATCACGACAATCTATGCTGTTCCATATGCGATGGGTTCGGCCGCGGCTTTCTTACCGCTTAAGGCACAGTTAGAAGGCTGCTATCGCCTTGTACCCTTGGAAATGGCCGGACATAGCGAGCGATGTATGGAGCCGTGTTTTTCAACGATCCAGGAGATCGCATCTGACGCGCTGAGGCAAATCAAACGGGACCTGGAAAGAACAGACGAATATTGTCTCTTGGGCTACAGCATGGGGGCGTTGGTTTGCTATGAACTATACTATATGTTAAAGAATACTGTCGGCAGACTGCCCAAGCATATGTTCCTGATCGCATCCGGACCGCCTCATTGGGACAGAAAAATGAAGGATTACAAGGATGCGGAAAAACAGGAAATCATTGACTATATCAAACAATTAAACGGGACCGATTCGGAATTGTTGGAATGCGATGAGATGCTGGATTATTTGCTTCCAATCGCCAGAAATGATTTTTCTGCGATTTATCATTATGTTCCCACGGTATCAGACGAAAAGATAACGTGTCCGGCATGTGTTTATTACGGCAAAAACGACAATGAGATACAAAACTGTGTTTTGGAATGGTCACGGTATTTTGAAAAGAAAGTGAAATTTGTCTGTTTTAGCGGGGACCACTTCTTTATGTTTCGCAGTCAATCCTCTCTGAGAAGCGTTGCTATGGAAATCATTACAGCAATGAAAGCTGACATTGTACTATAATTTTTTGTGGAGGTATCAGATATGGGTACAAATGTGCTTCAATTAACGAATATCAATAAACAATTTGGCACATTTCATGCGCTTACAAATGTGAATCTGAATATCGAAAAAGGGAAAATATACGGATTCATCGGAAAGAACGGGGCTGGCAAGACAACGCTCATGAGGGTTATCAGCGGAATGTCGTTCCCCACATCCGGCTCCATTGAGCTTTTTGGAAAAACGGAAACAAAGGCTATCTGCAAAGAGCGCGAGAAGATCGGGGTCTTGCTGGAAGATCGCGGCGTTTCGCCTGATTTTACGGCAGTGCAGAACCTGAAAATGCAAATGATCCTCAAGGGGATCCGGGATAACGCTCGCATCAAAGAAGTGCTTGAAATTGTTGGGCTGACAAATACCGGTTCCAAAAAACTAAAGGAGTTTTCCCTCGGAATGCGGAGAAGACTCACTTTAGCGGCAACGCTGCTTTCCAAGCCGGAATTTTTGATCCTTGACGAGCCCACAAATGGTCTTGACCCGGTCGGCATTAAAGATATTCGTGACTTGCTGCATAAAATCAGTCAGGAGCAGGGAACGACGATCATGATATCGAGCCATATCTTGCGGGAACTGTATGAGGTCGCAACAGATTTTATTTTCATTGATTCCGGGGTGATTATGGGGGAAATCAGCAAAGAGCAGCTCTATAAAAAAATGGAGAGCAAGTTCATCATCCGGTCAAAGGAAACGGGGAAGATCCTCAACACCTTTAAGGAACATGGGATGGGAGAGAAAGTCACTGTCAGTGGGGATACGATCACCATGTCCGGAAACGATACCGATGAAGAAACGCTGAGTTCCTTGCTGCACGAGTCAGGAGCGGTGCTGCTGGAATATACGCAGACAAAGGAGACATTAGAGTCCTATTTTATCAATCTGATTGGAGGGAGACACGATGCGTAAACTTGTCAGATATGATGTTTATCGTGCTTTTCATCAGGCCAGTACCTATGTTTTATTAGCAATTACACTGGTTTTGACTGTGTTCACTGTCGGGGATGTCACGTTCTTCTCCGAGGAGCCGAGCAGCGATTTGGTATTTACCTATGTAAGTGCGTTGGCAAGCGGCAAGAATATCTTATTGATGCTGGCCGGGTGTCTGTGTGGTATGCTGATCGGAGAGGATTTTTCTGTCGGTTCTTACAGCTTAGCAGTCAGCTCAGGATACAGCAGATGGAAAATCGTTGGCGGCAGAACGATCAGCTGCTTCATCGTGATTTCTATCATGCTGGCAGAGTTTATGCTGGTTTCCTTGGCAGCCTCCATGGTTTATGTGAAAACCTTTACAGCTGGGGCTGTTCTGCGTATCATTGCCCTATCCATTCTGCATACCCTTCATTTCTGCATGATGAACATGATTTGTATCTTCATGGGCTTTGTTCTGAAGAAGAAAGTGAATGCGACTGTCGTCTGCTTGTTTATTGTTGTTCTGCTGTCCTCGCTGATCGGTACACTTTGCACAAAGGTTGAAAAGCTGACCCCGCTGTACCTGAAAACTGTACCGGTAATCACATATACAATGTTCGGAGGAACTGAGAAAGCTCTTACCGTGGCAGGAAGCACACTGGTCTTTCTGCTCATAACCGCTGCGATTTTCTATGCGACTGGGAAGGTTTTTGAGAAGGAAGAGCTTGCGTAATAAACAATCATGATTTGACCCGACAGGATTGCGCGGGCGCTGATTGGCGCGGGTATGAGAGACACGAAAACGGAGAATTCGTTTGTCAAAAAATATTTAATGATTTTCGATAAAAAATACTTGACAAACATATTGGACCGTGGTATGCTTGTACCATCAAAAGAAAGGAAGTGTTCCACATGGAAAAAATGAAAAGAATCGCAAAGGGTCTTGACGTGGTCAGTATTATCCTCTTCGTGATCCTTGCGGCGACCTTGGTGGCGCTCGCTGTCGGCGGGGTGGCGCTTTTTGCGGTGCATTTGAGATCAGAAGAATTGCTGATGCTGGAGGAAATCAGGCTCCCCGGCATCCCCGGAATCGTCGACGCGACGGTTACCGATCCTGCGGCGTTCGTTCGTTTTTGCATTGTCGGGCTGTTGCTGGGCGCCCTGTTTATGGTCGGGATGCTGTGGATTGTGCATATCATTCGCCGCATTCTCTCCCCGATGAAGGAGGGGCGGCCCTTTGCGGGCAGCGTCAGCCGCGATATCCGCACGCTGGGGTGGATTGATCTTGGCTTTGGCGTCGTAAACATGATCATTTCGGGCGTCATGGGAGGGCTGCTGGCAAAAGCGGTGAGCGTTTCAAGCGGTTCGTACACGTTCCACTTCAGTCTGAACTTCCTGTTGATTGCGGCGGTGCTGTTCCTATTTTCTTACATTTTCCACTATGGCGAGATGCTCCAGCAGCAGGCGGACGAGACGTTGTGAGGAGGCGGGCGTCGTATGATTATCCTTCGTTTGGACCGGGTCATGGCGGACCGCAAGATATCGCTCAACGACCTGGCGGCCCAGGTGGGCATCTCCAACGTCAATCTCTCCAACATCAAAACGGGTAAGATCAGCGCGATCCGTTTTTCCACGCTCAACGCGATCTGCCGTGTGCTGAACTGTCAGCCGGGCGATATTCTGGAATATCAGACCGACGATTCCGCCGCCGGGTGAGGCTTTTGGTACGAGAAAAGGACAAAAGGCTTTCTTTCCCGCAGGAGCTGTGCTATACTGTAAAAAACGTCCGCGCGGCGCGCGGATAGCGCAGACGGACTGACTTTTGGGGGATTTTATGACAAGACAACGCAAGGCGGAGCTGCTGCTGATCCTCGCCACTGCCTTTTGGGGCGTGTCCTATTATTTGACCGACGTATGCTTCGCGGAGTTGGAGCCGCTGATGCTCAACGCGATCCGCTTCACCGTCGCATTCCTCGTTTTGGGTGCGGCGGTGTTGCCGCGCATTCGCAGGGCGGGGCGCGCCACGTGGCGATATAGCGTGCTCCTGGGCCTCGTGCTGACGGTGGTTTATTTGTGCGCGACTTACGGGGTAAAATATACGTCCCTGTCCAACGCCGGCTTTCTGAGCACGCTGGTCGCGGTATTTACGCCGCTTTTGCAGTGGATTGTCTACCGCAAGGTGCCGGAGCGCAAGGCGCGTATTGCACTGGCGCTGTGTGTGATCGGTCTGGCGCTGCTGTCCCTCAACGAGAAATTTTTGCCCGCCGGGGGCGATGTTCTGTGCCTGATGTGTTCGGTGTCCTACGCGGTGGATATCTTGATTATGGAGCGTGCGGTGGTGGATCCGGCGGTGGATCCGATTGCGCTGGGCGTGCTGGAGCTGGGGGTGGTAGGGCTGGCCATGCTGGGGCTTGCGCTGCTTTTCGAGCAGCCGCGCCTGCCGCGCTCCGCCCCGGTTTGGGCGGCCGCGCTGTTCCTGGCGCTGTTTTGTTCGGGTATCTCCTTTTTGATCCAGGCGTCGGAGCAGCGCTATACCTCCGCCACCCGCGTGAGTCTTATTTTCACCCTGGAGCCGGTGTTTGCCGCGCTGGTGGCGTTCTTCGTTGCGGGAGAGCGGCTGCGTCCGCGCGGCTATCTTGGCGCGGCGCTGATGCTGGCAAGTCTGTTGACGATGGAAATCGACTGGGAAAATCTGAAAGGGGGAAAGCGCTATGACGACGTTTGAGCGGGTGTATGAAGCGGTGCGGCGCATTCCGGCGGGCAGCGTCGCAAGCTACGGCCAGGTTGCGGAGGCGATCGGGAACCGGCGGCTGGCCCGTGTGGTGGGCTATGCGCTGCACGTCAACCCGCAGCCCGGCGCGATCCCCTGCCACCGCGTGGTCAAGCGCGACGGGGCGGTGTCGGACGCCTTTGCCTTCGGCGGCGCCAACCGCCAGGTGGAGCTGCTGCGTGCGGAGGGCGTGGCATTTCTGGACGAGACCCACGTGGACATGGCGCGCTGCTGCGTGCGCGGGATCCCGCTGGTGCTGTGATCGCGCGGGCAAAACGGCGGGAGGCGAGAGATGGATATTTCCTATACGACGGGCAACCGGAGGTTTAACCTGCGGGTGTGCGCAGTGATTCTCTCGGAGGGGCGGATCCTTGCGATGCACGACGAACGCTCGCCCTATTATTACCTGCCTGGCGGCAGAGTTCGATTGGGCGAGACGGCCGAGCAGGCGCTGCTTCGGGAGATGGACGAGGAGCTGCACATCCAAGCGGAGATCGTTCGGCCCCTGTGGCTGAACCAGGGATTTTTCACGGAAGACGTGGATGAACTGCAGTATCACGAGCTTTGCGTTTATTTTCTGGTGGATATTGCCAAAACCGACCTTTTGCGCCGGGGAGAGCGGTTCTCGCTCCGGGAAGGGCGGCATACGCACGATTTTGAATGGCTGCGGTTTGACCGCCTGCCAGGCGAGTACTTCTATCCGGCGTTTCTGAAGACGGAGATTTTCCATCTTCCCGAACGGTTTACGCTCCGGACGGAATACGAATAAACGAGACCGATAGAACGAAAAAGGCCGCCCGCAGCAGCGGGCGGCCTTTTTCGTTCAGGATCCGGTGCGCAGGATCGGGAGGAACACTGCGGCGGGCGCCGGGCGGCAGCGGCGCAGGGGCTATTCCGCACGGTTTTTCATCTGTTCGAGGGCTTGCGCCATTTTCCGGTTTTCCAGACGGTCTTTATACGACGCAATGCAAAAGCTCAAAACGAAGCATACGGAGAAGCACAGGAAAAAGCTCAGCCATGCCAGCGGCATATCGGCCGGGAACCAGCGGAAGGCGACGACGAACAGGATGATCGACACCACCGTGCCGGAAATCATGCCGACTGTCCGGGCAACGACACCCGCATGGCGAAGGATCGTCTCGGTAAAAAATACGAAGCGCAGGCATACGATCCAGACGGACAGCAGCAGAAGCTGTGCCAGCGTGGAGAGAGAAAGCCCCCGGGAACCGAGAGAAAACAGGGTGGACACTTCCTGCGCAATATCTCCGAATAATACGGCAAAAATAAGGAATACCGCAGCGGTAAAACCGAACAGTGCAAGCGCCTGCGTGCCATAATCAAAAAACGTCTTCTGCTTTTCCATTACTTTACCCCCAGTTTTTTTCGCAGCTCGTCCGCATAGGTGCGCGAGGCGATGATTTGTTCCCCATTGTCCATGGTGATTCTGATGCGGCGGTCCAAATCGGTTTTCAGCGTTTTGATCTTCTTGAGATTTACGATACAGGACTTGCTGACGCGGAGAAAATACCGGTCGGACAGCTTTTCCTCCAGCTCATACAGACGCAGGTCGGTTTCATATACCCCGCCCTTCGTGTACACGAAGGTCCGCCGCTCCACGGATTCCATGTACAGCGCGTCAAAGGGGTCCAGAATATGGATCGCCCCGTCTGCCCGGACGGTCAGCCGGTTTTCCAGCATACGAAGCGACGCGATGATTTTTTCAATTTCCGGGGTCAGACGGCTGCAGGATACGGTGATTTCCGGGTCGTCCCGTTCCGGTGCAATATTGATCGTTATTTTCATGGTCATTCCAATCCGTTCTTTTTATAAAGAATCATAAAAAGTACAAGCAGAAACAGTCCGTTGCCAAGGAGGATCAGACAGCTCCCTGCCCCTATCATACCACGTTCTGCGTCGACAAGTAAGACCTTTAGCTGCTGCGGATAGGTATACCTGGCAACGGCTTCGACCGATGCATTGAACATGGCGAGCATGGGCAGGAACGAGGTGAGCAGCATCAGCGGGACGGACAGGGAGGTCGCTGCCATCTGCGAACGGCTGGCAATGCCGACGCAGGCTCCGATCACCAGGGAGAACGGGATTCCCAACGCTGCGACGAGCAGAAAAAGAGAGGCCTGCTTTGCCGTGTAATCGTCGAAGAAAACCATGAGCAAGCTGCCGATCATGCAGCCCGTCCAGACGTAAAGGCCGACGCCCAGAAGGTATTCGCCCGGCTTTACCCCGGCCATCAGGAGCGCGCGAAGCGTTCCCCTTTCCTTTTCCTCTGAAAGGATGCTTGTGGCGGATACCAGCGGCGCCATTCCCAGATACATCACCGCAAACAGCTCCGTAAAAAAATGCTTTGGCATAGTCTCTATCCGTACCGTGTGATTCATCAGGATCGTCATGAAGGGGAACATCAGAAACTGGATCAGAACGGTTTTGTTTTTCCAGGTATCTTTGATTTGCTTTTCCAGGACGGCAACAACGCTTCTCATAAGAGTTCTCCCGTTTATACGTTTAGTTTGTTTCCGGTCAGCGTCATAAAGACGGACTCGAGATTCGGCTCGGAGGAGTGAATGGTTTCCATGCGCCCCTGCTCGATCAGCGCGCAGATGGCCGGTGCAGAGGCCGGGTCGGCCGGAAAGGACAGCTCCGTTCCGTCTGAAAGACGGAGCGTGATCTGCCGCAGCCGGTTGTAACGCCGACACAGCTCTGCCGGCGGCCCGGACACGAGAATACGCCCTTCGTCCAGCAGCGCAATGCGATCGCACAGTTTCTCCGCCTCCGTCATGTCGTGCGTGGTGAGGAATACGGTAACGCCGCGCTTTTTCTGCGCTGCGATCATGGCGTGAATCTCCTCCGCAGCGGCGGGATCCAGTCCGCTGGTCGGCTCGTCCAGAAATATGAGTTGGGGGCTGGTCAGGAACGCGCGGGCAAGCCGAAGGCGGCTTTTCATGCCCTTTGACAGCTTTCCGGCCGGTATTTTCGCACAGTCGGACAGGCCGACGGCTTCCAGCGTTTTTTGGATCGCGCTGCGGTCGATGCCGTGCAGCGCGGCAAAGACCTTCAGATTGTCGAAGCAGGACAAGCGCTCGTAAACGCCGAATTCATCCATCATGATCCCGACGCCGCGCCGCTGGGATATCGTCAGTGCTTCCGACCGTGTGGCAAAGAGAGCGGCCGATCCGCTCGTGGGTGCGAGCTGCCCGGTCAGTATTTTGATCAGAGTGGTTTTCCCGGAGCCGGAGGGGCCCAGCAGTCCGAAAATCTCACCCTGCGGGATGGAGAAGCTGACGTCGCGCAGTACGGTATGCGCGCAAAACGCTTTTTCAATATGCTCGGCAGAGACCGCGATCATTACGATGACCTCCCGTTTTGGAATACGCCGATAGTGTAACGCGGTTTTGACGCTGCGGCAATCCGTTCGGACGTATCCTGCCGATCAGAGGGTATAAGCTGCCGGTCGGCAGAACAGAACGAGGGCTGTGGGACCGTTGCGGTCCTGCAGCCCTCGTTTGCAGCAGAGCGTTCCGCCGCCTCTGTGCACAGGCGCGGCGCGAATCATCGTATCGTTTTACAGGATCCGGCACAGCAGGATCGGGAGGAACACTGCGGGGACGTAGTTCATCACCTTGATCTTCGTCAGCCCCAGCATATTCAACGCCAGCGCCACGATCAAAAGCGAGCCAACGCACTTCATCTCCGCAATTGCCCCGGTGAGAAACGGCGCGAGAAAGGAGGCGCACAGCGTGATCGCCCCCTGATAAAGCAGTACGGGGACGGCGGAGAGCGCAACGCCCACGCCCAGCGTGGAGGCGTAAACCACGGAAGAGACGGCGTCGAGCACGGTCTTGGCGTAAAGAGTGGAGTGATCGCCCGACAGACCGGAGTCCAACGCGCCCATAATCGCCATGGCGCCCACGCAGAAGAGCAGGGACGCCGTAACGAAGCCCTCAGACAGGGCGCCCTTTTCACCGCCTTTGTGGAAATAGCGTTCCAACAGGTCGCCCAGCGCATGGATAAGGTCGTCAAGCCGCAGCAGCTCCCCGATGACCGCGCCGATCACGATGGACAAAATCGCAATCAAGGCGTTCTCGCCCGCCAGAGAGCCGCTGACGCCGATGTAGAGAATGCACAGCGCCACGCCCTTGCTGATCGCGTCGTTCATGCGCGCGGGGATGAAGCGGCCCAGCAGCATTCCCACCACGGTGCCGCCTACGATGCCGAGGGCGTTGGCAATACTTCCGGTTAACATGAACTCACCTCCTTTGCGCGGCGGATCAGATCCATGACCACGTCGCCGCCGAGCATCAGCCCGCCGCAGCCCGGTACCCAGGCGAGACTGCCCGGCACGCTGCGCCGCCCGGGAGGCGGCGCTTCCAGCGGCGCGGGGGTCAGGGCCTTCTCCGGGCTGAAGAGCACGCGCAGGTGTGTGATGCCGCGGGTCTTGAGCTCCCGGCGCACCACGCGGGCAAGCGGGCAATTATAGGTCTGGGACAGATCGGTCAGCCGCAGCTGCGAGGGATCGGTTTTGTTGCCCGTTCCCAGCGCGGAGACGATGGGGATATCACGCGCAAGCGCGGTTGCAATCAGATCCAGCTTGGAGGAAACGGTGTCGATCGCGTCAATGACGTAATCGTAATGCGAGCCGAAAAACTCCTCGCGGCTGGCCGCTTCGTATCGGCCGCAGATCGGATGGAGGATCACGCCGGGATTGATGTCGCGGCAGCGCGCGGCCATGGCCTCCGCCTTGCTCTGGCCGACGGTGGAATGCAGCGCCTCCAGCTGGCGGTTGAGATTGCTCACGCTCACGGCGTCGTCGTCCACCAGTGTCAGCTCGCCCACGCCGGAGCGAACCAGCGCCTCCACCGCGTAGCTGCCCACGCCGCCCAGACCGAACACGGCGACGTGGCTGTTTTGCAGCGCGGCCATGGCGGATTCGCCAAAGAGCATTTGAATACGCAAAAACTGTTCTTGCATCGGACTACCTCAAAAAAGCAGGATCACAGCATAAAAGCCGGCGCATGGCCGGCTTTTATGGGAAGGAGCGTCAGTTGACGTACTTGAGGCCGGAAAGCTGCTCCACCTCAGGCTCATCGTCGCCGACGATGCCGTTGTACCACTCCTGATAGGCGGCAGACTTGAGGGCGTTGACGACCTGCGTCTGCCAATAGGGGGTATCGGAGGCATCCACAAAATACATGACGTGATAACCGTAATCCGTCTTCACGATGCCGGTGTCGCCGTTCCGGCGGGCGGGATCGAAGCACCAGTTATCAAACGCCTCGACCATCTGGCCGCGGGAGATATCGGTGTAAAGGCCGCCGTTGGAAGAGGAGCCGCCGTCTGTGGAATTCTCCGCGGCGAGCGCGGCAAAGGACTCCTCAGTGGCTGCGCCGGCCTGCCACTGGGCAAGCAACTCGTTGGCCTTGTCCTCGCTGTCAACGAGAATATGACGCACGGAAACGGGATGATAGTCGTTGCGGGACTTGCCGTGGAAAATCGCCACGGAATATCCGGCGTCGGTGCTGTAAGGCAGGACCGCGGCGTCGCCGTCGACGCGCGCGCCGTCAAAGGCCCACTCCTGCAGCTCGGAAGAGCCGTTGGCCATCGCCGCGGTGTGGTTGTAGGTAACGTCCATATCCTTGGCAATGGCAATCAGAGACTCGCCGTTTTGATAGCGCTCCAGTGCGGCTTCGGCGTTTGCCTTGGCCTGCTCAAGCAGCTCGGCCTTTTCCTCGTCGGTGGCGTCGCTGTCGGCTTCAACCAGGAAACGGATATACTCCATGTCGGCGGAGCTGTAAGAGTTGGGGTCCGCGTCATAGACGCTCTGGATCTCGTCGGCGGTGTAGCTCAGCGAGTCAACATAGGCGTCGGTGTAGGCGTCCGCCAGGGCCAGCGTGCGGAAGTTGCGCTCGAACACCTGCTTGTTGACCAAGGGGCCGTAAATCGCCTTGAGATACTGGGTTACGCTCATGCCGTTGCTGGCGGCGCTTTCCTTCAGGGAGCTCCATGCGTTGGCAAGGGCATCGTCCACGGCGGTGCCGGGATCAAAGCCCGCCTCGCTGGCGGCGGCGTTCAAGGCGCGGGAGGAGGCAATGTTGTGCGCGGCCTGCTCCACGAAGAAGTCAAACCAAGTGCCCTCGCCATAGGGATTTTCCTGGTCGCGCAGCGACTTGGTCTGGTCGAACAGGTAGCTTGCAAGGCTGCCGTTCTGGCTCATAAAGGAGTTGTAAGCGTTGCGGTAGTAATAGGATGCGTCCGCTGCGGAATAGGTTTCGCCGTCGACCTTCAGCGCGTCGGCGCGGCTTTGGATGACGTTGGAGTTCCATACCAGCAGCGCCGCCGCGCCCAGCAGAAACAGAGCGATCAGAGCGGTGTAAATGCGGGTGGTGCGGCGCTCCTTGGCCTTTTCCTGCTGCGCCTTGGTCTGCTTGGGGTCAACGTAGCCGGAACTCATACGTTCCTGGCGGATCTTTTTTTCTCTTGAAGCACTCATGTTTTGTTTCAGTCCTCTCAATTATTGCGTGTTGCTATGCAAAAATGCTAAAATATTATATCTAATAATATTTCAAACTGCAAGCCTTAGTTTTTGAAAATCTGCAGAAAAAATAAGTGCGGCGCCGCTTTCGCAACAAGCAGCAGCGCCGCACGTCGTTTTTATGGCAGAGTCTGCCGCGAAACGGCGAAAGGGCGCGCTTACTTCGTGCCGAAGATGCGGTCGCCCGCGTCGCCGAGGCCGGGGACGATGTATCCGTTGTCGTTGAGCCGTTCATCCACCGCGCCGCAATAGATGTCCACGTCGGGGTGCTGGGTGCGGATGCAGCGGATCCCCTCAGGCGCGGCGACGAGCACGACCAGCTTGATGTTCTTGCAGCCGCGGCGCTTCATCTCGTCAATGGCAGCCGCCGCGCTGCCGCCGGTAGCAAGCATCGGGTCGACGATCATCACGTCGCGGGAGGCGATGTCCTTGGGCAGCTTGCAGAAATAGACGTGCGGCTCCAGCGTTTTTTCATCGCGGTACATACCGATATGCCCCACGCGGGCGGAGGGTACCATGCGCAGCACGCCGTCCACAAGCCCCAGACCGGCGCGCAGGATGGGCACGACGGCGACCTTTTTACCGGCGAGCGTCGGCGCTTCCATCGGGCAGATGGGCGTTTCAATGGGCTTGGTGGTCAGCGGCAGATCGCGCGTGGCCTCGTAGGTGATGAGCATACCGATCTCGCTGACCAGCTCGCGGAAATCCTTGACGCTGGTGTTCTTATCGCGCATGATCGTCAGCTTGTGAGCGACCAGGGGATGGTCCATTACGTGTACTTTTTCATCGAACATAGTAAGATCCTCCATTTTATAGTTTACCGGTCAATTCTGTTTCGGTTTGCTGCAATTTTGCATTGCGCTCGCGCTCGGCCTGCGAGATGCGCAGATACGCCGGCCGCAGCGCCTGGGCGCTGCAGGCCTCGCCGCGCGCATAGGCGTTCTGCGCCGCCAGCGCCACGCCCACGGCGTTTTGCCAGCGCAGCGCGGCGGGGGAAAGCTCACACGCAACGCCGTTTTTGGAAAGGTCGTCATAGCACAGCAGCGCGCCGTCGCCCAGGACGATTTTGCGCCGGGGATCGCCGCGCAGTTCCTCACGCACGTCCTCGAGTGCGATTGCCCGGTCGGGGCACAGGCGGGTGAGCGCGCCGCCCTGCGCCTGAAAAAGCGCGTTGTAGATCTGGTGGCGCCGGGCGTCCATTGCGCACACCAGCAGCGCGTCCAGATGGGCGAGGTTATAGGCCATAGCCTCCAACGTGGACACGCCGAGGCAGGGCTTGTCCGCCGCCCAGGCCAGGCCCTTGAGCGCGCTGACCCCGATGCGCAGCCCCGTGAACGATCCGGGACCCGCCGCAACGGCCAGCGCGTCCAGCTCGGCAAGCGTCAGCTCCGCGTTTTGCAGCATAGCTTCCACCATCGGCATCAGCGTGCGGCTGTGCGTCAGCCCCGTGCACTGAAAGCAGGAGGCGAGCACGCCGCCATCCTCCACCACGGCGGCGGAGACGCTTTTTGCGGATGTCTCCAAAGCAAGCAGTTTCATGGATTCGCTCTCCCTTCCACGCCGGAAACGGTGATCGTGCGCCAGTCGTCGTGCCCTGCCACGCGGGAGAAATCCACCGTGATGGCGTCCGTCGGCAGGTCGTCGGGGATGCGCTCGCTCCACTCGATGGCACACACGCCGCCGCGCTCGAGATAATCCTCCCACCCGATATCAAACAGCTCCTCTGCGGAGCGGAGACGGTAAAGGTCAAAATGGAACAGGGGGAGCGGCCCGTCGTATTCGTTGACGATCGTGAACGTCGGGCTGGTAACGCGGCCGCGGCAGCCGAGTCCTCGCGCAAGCCCGCGGGTAAAGGCGGTTTTGCCCATACCGAGCGAGCCGGTGTAGGCCAGCACGTCGCCCCGGCGCAGGAGCTGCGCCAGCGCCGCGCCGCAAGCTTCCGTTTCGGTTACGCTGTGGCTGATATACTGCACGCGCGTGCCCCCTTTCCCATTCTGCCGCATTCTATCATGGAAGTATAGCATACCCGCCGCGCTTTGACAATCGTTTTTCGCCGGATTTTTCGCGCCGCTCCGCAGGCGGGGAAAACGCAAAAAAATGGCGTGCCGCCCTTGACTATATGCGGTTGGCACATTATACTTGTATCACAACACTTTTCGGCTGCGCCGGCGGCCGCAGAGAGAAGGGGGAGGAGGCGCTTACCGCACGCTACCGGCACTGCGCAAAACCACGATTACGCAAAGATACGAAACGATGTGAACGATGCAAAGAAAAGAGGAATGAGTATGACAAAAAACCGACTTCACAAGGCGCTGAGTCTGTTTCTCGCCCTGGTGATGTGCGTGAGCCTGATCCCCTGGGAGATCACGGCACGCGCGGCGAGCGCGCTCTCCCCCGTCGCAGCGGGGCTGGAGGCGGTCCGCGACTACCAGGACGGGCAGCAGGCCGGAAAAGCCTCGAACTATTATGAGTATGTCTATTACGGCGGCCTGCAATGGCGCGTGCTGGACGGCGAGGCCGATTCCGGCAACGGCACGGGTATGCTGCTGCTGAGCGAAAAAGCGCTTGGCGATGTGTTCCCGATGCACGCCCACTATTACGGCATTTACCCCGGTTCTAAGGATTACAATTCTACGACCAAGGGCTATTTGGCCCTTGACGTGCGCAAGTATCTTACGGGGCAGGGGACCTATACGCCGTTCCAGACCTGCCGCGCGATCAATGATAAAGAACTGTATCCTGCAGAATGGAAGAATAGCAATTATTACCGCAGCGTTATTGCGGACGACCCCAATAACGCAAACGACGAATTCGACCATGGCCCGCAGCCCGGCGTTCAGTATTACGTCATCGACCAGGAGAACTATATTGAGGAAACCGAGACGCTCACTGACGAAACGTTTGCGCTCGGCGCTTACTATACCAAGGACAGCGGAAATACCGACCCTGAGAATACCTTCGTTCCCGGGACGACCTATTATTACGACGCCTCGACGTATAAGGAGTGGGATTCTGCCGGGAAGGACAAGTTTGACTCCGGACAGGTCTATTATCGCTTCTATCTGTATACGGAAGATAATCTCAACACCTACGGCTTTGTGCCCATTATGGGCACCCGGTATTATAACGGATACCGGAAAGGCTATACCACGGGCGTCATCAGCGGACGCTCTGCCGCCCACGAGAACTTTGCCAATGATTACGGTATTTCCAACGCGGAACAGGCCGCCGTGCTTCCGGCCACCAAGTCGGGTGTCCCCGCGCACAAGATAACTGCTGAAACAACATATAGCAGCCCGCTGGATGACGACACCTACTTCCTGCTCTCTGCGGAGGAGGGCTTCAGCCCCGAGTATGGCTTTGGGGTAAAGGGAAACAGAATAGCCAAAACAACCGGCGGATCGGCTAGACCGTGGATGCTGCGCACCGCCTACAGGGATTATTTATATGTTGGCGCAATGAGCTCCAGTGGTACGTTAGCCAGGATCAAGGGCAACGCTCCTTCATCGCGCCTTCGCCCCGCCTTCTATCTCAACCCTGCGGCGGTGCTCTTCGTGTCTGAGGCCGGCACGGGCGGCAAAGCGGGCGCCACAAGCAGCACCTTCAGCGCCTTTGCCTCCGCCGCCACCCAGAGATGGAAGCTGACGCTGCGCGACAGCACGCTTTCGGTTGATGCCTCGGCCGCGGCGGTGAACGGGAACACCGTTGACGTGGATTACAGCGGCGCCAGCGCCACGGGTGAGAACGTTTGGCTCTCCGCCATCGTAACCGACGGCGCGGGCAAGCAGATCTACGGCTACACCAAGCTGGAAAAGATCGACGTCCCCGGCAAACAGGCCGGCCGGACGCAGTTGACCCTGCCCACGGCTTTGGTGAACGGCGTGGAAACCCAGCTTACGCCGGATAACTGCCGGATTCAGGTCTTTTTGGAGCGCTGCGGCGGCGCGCAGGAGACGGACTACGCCTCCAAGCCGGTGGTGCTCAACGTGCCGCAATGTGAAAACGCGGAGCACGTCTGGTCCGAATGGGAGCTTCCGGAGGAAGTCTCCTGCACCGAGGGCTACACGAAAACCCGCTATTGCCTGTTTTGCGGCACGGAGGAGAGCGAGACCGTAGCCCCTGCCGGCCACGATCCGGTCTGCCACGTTCAGGTGAACGCCAAGTGTGAGGACGGCGAGTGCGGCATAGGGGAGTATTGGGAGTGCACGGTCTGCGGCCGCCTGTTCAAGGACGCGGCCTGCACCGAGGAAGTTGCGAACTTGAGCGCGCTGGTGATTTATCCTACCCACGAGACAGTAAAAGAGTACCACGTGGCCAGCGATCCGCACTTCCATTATGCAAGTAAAGTGTGTGTCAATTGCGGCAACACGATTGAAGTAAACAACGGCCGCACCAAGTGGTCGGTACATACGGGCGTTACCTGCGCCGAGGGCGGCGTGTGCACCACCTGCGGCGCGGAGGTCCCCGCCGGACATGCCATCAATACGATTAACAGCACTTCCCTGATCCGTTATTCCGTGGCGCCCACCTGTACTGAGCCCGGAGTGGGCGTATACAGATGCCTGCTGTGCGGCGAAGAGGTGGACGGAATAGAAGTCCCCGAGCTGGGCCATATGTGGAGCGGCCGCGTCAAGGTCAGAACGGAGACCTACGATCTGGACGGTCTGAACTACCGTTACTGCACGCGCTGCGGCGAGACGGATATCACCGAGGTTCCGCTCAATCGCCTGCCCGCTACCATCGTGATCACCGGTCCGGAGAGCTTCGTCAACGAGACGGGCGCGCCGGTAACGGCGACGCCCGATGACAGCGGCACCTTCCGCTTCGACCACTACGCCGTGGATGAAAGAGGCGCCACGACCGAGGCCACCGGCCTGCTGCCCGAGGGCGTGAACTACAACGCCACGATCCGCTGGTACAAGCACGAGGCAACCGGCGCGCGCTATGAGTGGGATCATGCGCCCAGCACGCCGGGCACCTATTCGCTGGGGATCAGCGCGTCCATCGCCAACACCACCGAGGTGGACGACAACGGCAACCCCGTGCACAGCTATCTCGCCACGGAGGAGGTTTTCTTCGACTTCGAGATCCTCGCCCCCTCCGGCGAAAACCTTATCACCGCCTTTGAAGTCCCCGGACAGGTCGGTGAATCCGCGATCAACCACGGACAGGGCACCATCGTCTTTACCATGCCCTATAACACGAGCGATGAGGATATGAGAGCCCTTGCGCCGAGCACGGTGAGCGTATCGGATAACGCCACGCTCATCGAACCGGCCGATCCCGAAACCGCGCGCGACTATTTCAACAGCCCCAGCGGCGTGAAGTACGTGGTGCGCGCGCAGGACGGCTCGGAGAAGACCTACTGGGTCAGCGCGGTGCGCGAGTCCGCAGACCGCACGGTTTCCTTTGAAACCTACGGCGGCTCCACGCACAGAAGCCGCCCCGTTACCATCGGGGAAACCTACGGCGGCGAGCAGGATTCCGAAGGCTACGACCACGCGCTGCCCGTGCCCACGAAGGAGGGCTTTGTCTTCGAGGGCTGGTATCTGGAGGACGGCGAGCAGCCCGGCACGGTGTTTGCCACGCTGATCGACAACGACAGCGTCGTTACCGTAACGACGGACCACACGCTCTACGCCAAGTGGAGAGAGCTCAAGACCATCGTCCCCGTCGGCACGAACGTGGAGTATGACTACGACGGCAATCCGCATCCCTATTTCCCCAAGGCCCAGATTTACGGCACGGATCCCGCGGAGTACGTGGAAGCTGACGCCGATACGATGAACGGCTTTGTGGTAACGTATACGGATGCGTCGGGACAGACCACCGACACCGCGCCCAGCGCGGTCGGCGTCTACGACGTAACCTATACGCGTGCCGCGGACGACGTGTATCGGGCGATGACCCCGGACGGCACCGCGAAGCTGACCATTAAGTACAGCCATTATTACACCGTAACCTATCAGGACGGCCTGGACGGTGATGTCTTTGAGGATCAGGTCTTCACGGACGTTGCGCCCGACAGCCCCACGCCGCCCTTTGACGGCGAGATCCCCCCGCGCGAGGGGTACGTTTTCGCGGGCTGGCAGCCGGAGGTCGCGGCGACCGTAACGGCGGACGCCACCTACGTCGCCCAGTGGAAGGCTGACGACAACGGCGACGGCGTTGCCGACGAGCGGCAGGTCTTCGTGGAATACGTTTCCGCGGATGAGACCAAGGGCACCGTTACCGGCGAAACAGAGGTATTTACGGCGGAGGAAGGCGAATCCTGGGTAACGGTCAGGACGACCGCCGAGGGTGTTACCGCAACGCCCAAGACCGGGTATCAGCTTGAAAACTGGACCAACAGCGAAAACGACAATACCAACACGACCGGCGCATTTGCGTTCGGCGCGGTTCACGTCGGCACGACGATCACGGTTACCGCAAATTGGAGCCGTGCGGCCCAGACCCTCACGCCCGTGAGCGAGGAGCAGACGCGCATCTACGACGGCACGCCCAAGCACTACCTGCCCAAGGCGTCGGTCGACCGCAGCAATCCCGTGGAGTACGTCCAGGCGAGCGAGGATGACGCCAACGGTTTCCGCGTGGAGTACAAGGGTGCGAACGATGCGGCGTATACGACCACCGCGCCTTCTGCCATCGGCACGTATTCGGTGCGCTTCAGCCGGAGCGCGGATAACACGTATGCCGCCATGGACGGCGGCACCGGCACGCTGGTGATTGAGGCGGGAACGCACTATACCGTTACGTACAGCGACGGCGAGAACAACGCGGTCTTCCCGGAGCAGAAGTACGAGGATCTGAATCCCGACAGCCCCACGCCGCCCTTTGACGGCGAGATCCCCCCGCGCGAGGGGTACGTTTTCGCGGGCTGGCAGCCGGAGGTCGCGGCGACCGTAACGGCGGACGCCACCTACGTCGCCCAGTGGAAGGCTGACGACAACGGCGACGGCATTGCCGACGATTGCCAGATCTTCGTGGAATACGTTTCCGCGGATGAGACCAAGGGTACCGTTACCGGCGCGACGGAGGTGTTCTCCGGCGAGAAGAACGGCGATGTCATTGAAGTGGTTACCACGGCAAGAGACGTAACGGCCACCCCGGCGGAGGGTTACGTCCTTGACTGCTGGACCAACAGCAAGAACAACGATACCAGCGCCGACGGTAGATTTGATCTGGGCCTGATCCGGGCAGCCGGCCAGACCATCACGGTTACCGCCCAGTGGACGGCGGATGAAAACAACGACGGTACGCCCGACGAGTATCAGGTCTTCGTGCAGTACGTTTCCGAGAGCGACGACAAGGGGACGGTTACCCCGGTGAACGCTGCGGAAGTCTATACGGCCGCGATGAATGAGGACGGCAGCTATAAGACCGTCGTCAATCTGACGACCGCGGGCGCTGCGGCGCAGGCCGGAAGCCATTACGCCTTTGATCGCTTTACGAACAGCTTTGACGGACAGACCGACTATGACGACGGCGTGTTCAAGCTGATGAACGTGCCAGTTGGAACGACGGTTACCGTTACGGCACATTTCAGCCAGGACAGCAACAACGACGGTACGCCCGACGAGTATCAGGTCTTCGTCCAGTACGTTTCCGAGAGCGACGACAAGGGGACGGTTACCCCGGTGAACGCTGCGGAAGTCTATACGGCCGCGATGAATGAGGACGGCAGCTATAAGACCGTCGTCAATCTGACGACCGCGGGCGCTGCGGCGCAGGCCGGAAGCCATTACGCCTTTGATCGCTTTACGAACAGCTTTGACGGACAGACCGACTATGACGACGGCGTGTTCAAGCTGATGAACGTGCCAGTTGGAACGACGGTTACCGTTACGGCACATTTCAGCCAGGACAGCAACAACGACGGTACGCCCGACCGGTATCAGGTCTTCGTGCAGTACGTTTCCGAGAGCACGGCCAAGGGTACCGTCAGCGGCAATACCGAGCAGGTGTTCTCCGCCGAGCAGAAGGAAGACGGCAGCTATGAAGCGTATGCGGACGTGAATACCCAGGCGGTAACCGCCACCGGCAAGGACGGCTATGCTCTGGATCGCTTCACCAACGACTACAACAGCACCGTCAGTATGGACGGCGTCCTTAACCTCGCGTCCGTGCCGGTCGGCAGAACGATTACGGTTACGGCCCGCTTTGCCGCGGATCAGTACGGTCCGGACGGCGAGACCGGCGACGGCATTGCCGACAAGTATCAGGTGATCGTCCTCTACGAGGTCGACGCGCCCGATCAGGGCAAGATCGTTGACGGCGCACGCACGGCGGAGGCATTTACCGCAGATAAGAAGGATGACGGAACCTACAAGGACGTTGCAACCTTTACCACCTCCGGCTCTGAGGCCGAGCCTCTGGATCCGGCGGCTGCGGCGCTTCAGTATTGGTATACCAGCAACGACAGCCAGCGCAACGGCAACGGCAGATTCACCATGATGGCCGAGACCGGCACCACCGTGAGGGTGATCGCCAAGTTTGCAGAGGATTCCTTCGGGCCCGATACTGACGGCGACGGGAACCCTGATCCCAACGGTGTCCCTGACGTGTGCGAGGCCTTTGTCCAGTACGTAGCCGGTGTGGGCGGAACGCTGGAAGGCAACCCCTTCTACACCTTCTCCAAGAAGACCGACGGCCTGTACGAGACTGCGGTTACCGTGGATATGAACGCGGCGGATCCTGCGGTCAACGTTACGCCCGTGGCCAACAGCGGCTACGTCTTCGTCAACTTCACCTGCGACGCTTCTGCCAATCCCAGCGATGACGGATTGTTCAACCTGGGGTTGCAGGAGACCAACCAGACCATCACCATCACGGCAAACTTTGCTGAAGATAAGAACGGCGATGGGATCCCCGATACCCGCCAGGTGCTGATCCAGTACGTTACCGACGGCAACGGCGCACTGGTGGATGAGGACGACGTGTATGACGCCTTCAATGCCAAGACCTACAACGGTGGGACCGGCATTGCCGACCAGGTGGACAACGTGGTTTCCAAGGGACGTGCGGTAGAGGCCAATCCCAAGATGGCTCTGGACAAGTGGACCGAGGACTATACCGAAACGGAGAGCTGGACCGGGATCATCGACTTCGGCTCTGTGGACGTCGGCACGCTCATTACGCTCACTGCGGTCTTTGCGCCGGATGAGAACGAGGACGACGTACCCGACAAGTATCAGGTCCTGATCCACTACGTCATGGATGACGTCGATCACGGAACGGTGGCAGGCGCGGAATACGAAGCCATTTATGAGCGCGATCCGGAGACGCTGGATTACGCACAGACCGTGGCGGTTACCACCTCCGGCAATACGGTTACACCCAAGACCGGCTGGGCTTTGGATTACTGGACGAACGACGTCAATGACGACACCGATTACGAAGGCGTGTTCGAGCTGGGTATGCAGGAGGTTGGCCGGACCATTACGCTTACGGCAGTGATGGCGGAGGACGTGGACGGCGACAATACGCCCGATAAGTACCAGGTGCTGATCCAGTACGTTTCTTCGGATGAAACGAAGGGCGAGATCACCGGAGCGACCTATGAATCCTTTACCGCTGATAAGACCGCCGACGGCAGCTATGCAAGCTACGTGTCGAACGTAAGATCCAGCGGCACGCAGGTTCAGAGCGCGGCGGGCTATGCGGTTGACAAGTGGACGGAGGACTATAACCAGCCCAATACCAGCAACGACAACGGCCGCTTTAACTTCGGAACGGTGGAGACCGGAACGGTGATTACCATTACGGTTAGCTTTGATGAGGATGACGACCAGAGCGGGATCCCCGACAAGTATGAACTGACCGTTACCTACAAGATTGTCAACGGCAAGTGGGCCAACGGCTCGGATCGTATGGATTGCACGCTGGTAAAGCTGGACAGAAACGGCAATCGGGATGCAAATGGCACGGCGGTTCTGGGCAATACGCTGCCCACGTCGCGTGAGATCGTTCCCGACAGAGGATATCAGAAGTCCGGCACGTGGAATCCGAGCGCTACCGCGCGGACGGCTGTGAGCGAAGACACCGTATTTACGCTGACGCTCAAGAAAGCCGAGTCCGTTACGCCGATCACGACGGCTTACACGCTGTGCTATGAGTCCAATGGCGGCACGGAGTATCCGGATGAGAGATACAGCGCCGGCACGCTGGTCAGACTGAACAAGCGCCCCGTGAGAGAAGGGTATACCTTCAACGGCTGGTATGCGGACGCAGCGCTGACGGAACCCATTACCGAGATTATCATGAACGGAGACCGGATGGTTTACGCCGGCTGGACGCAGACGGGAACGGGCTCCGGCACCACGCCCGCAGGCAACACCGACTGTCCGAGAGACAATACCTGCCCGCTGGCCCCGTTCAAGGATCTTGATATGCACGCCTGGTACCACGACGGTATCCACTATTGCCTGGAGAAGCACCTGATGGAAGGTGTCGGCAACGGATACTTCCAGCCCAGCGGAAACGTCAGCCGTGCGCAGATCGTTACGATCCTCTGGCGTATGGAGGGCAAACCGGCGGCCGGCAAGAACGTCTTTACGGACGTCGTAAAGGGCAGCTGGTATGATGCGGCTGTGGCATGGGCTGCAGGGAACGGAATCGTTGAGGGCTATGGCAACGGCAAGTTTGGCCCCAACGACAGCATCACGCGCGAGCAGTTCGCTGCGATCCTGTATCGCTACGCGGCGTTCAAGGGCTATGACATCAGCAAGCAGGCCAATCTGGGCGCCTATGCAGACGCAAAGGAGATCAGCAGTTGGGCGGCTTCGGCAATGGGCTGGGCCAATGCGAACGGCTTGATCACCGGCGTTACGACGCGCACGCTTGAGCCGCGCGGTACGGCTACACGCGCGCAGGCTGCGGCGATCATTCAGCGCTTCTGCCAGAATCTGGCAAAGTGATCACCGCCTGCACGCTTATATCCTTGCCTTGCTGGACAGGATAAGGGCGTAAGGCGCGATAGATCATCTTCCTCTTATTGGCGAGCGGCGGGAAATCCCGCCGCTCGCCGCTTTTCAAAAGGGATTCCATCCTTGCGCGGAGCGCTGCGGGAAGTATGCAGAATCCTCCGCTTGCCGTGCAAAAGTCCGGTTTACACCCGGAATTTTTCGTGGTATACTGTTTTGGACACAGAAGGAAAGGGGGAGGGGAAATGGGCCGTTTGCGCGAGCTGCTGCATGATATGGTGCGCCAGGCGGATCTGGTGCTGCTGGCGCTGTGTTCGCTTGCAACGCTCTATGGCATGGTGCTGATTCTCAGCGCCACACATACGGTGTACAATGGTTCGCTCAGGCGCGTATTTGTGCAGGGGCTGGGCTGGATGATCGGCATTGCGGCGTACTTTTTCCTCTCCTCGCTGGACGTGGCGGAGCTGAGCAAGCGCTGGAAATGGCTCTTTGGCTTCAACGTCGGGTTTATCCTGCTGCTGCTCACACCGCTGGGGCTGACGCGCAACAACAACCGCGCCTGGCTGGGAATTGGGGATTTTCCCCTTACCGTGCAGCCGGCGGAGGTGGTGAAGATCACGTTCATTCTGCTGCTGGCGCGGCAGATGGTGGAGCTGCGCGAAACGCGCGATCTCAAGCGGTTTACCAACGTCGTGCAGCCGACGGCGCACGTGCTGTTCATGTTCGTGCTTTACTATCTGATTTCGGGCGACGCGGGCAGCGGCCTGGTGTACCTGTTCGTCTTTATCTGCATGGCGTTTGCCGCGGGCTTTGCCGCGCGCTGGATGGTGTTGGGCGTCGGCGGCGCGGTGGGCGGACTGGTGGCGGCGTGGCATCTGGATCTTTTGCGCGGCGATTGGTATAAGCGTATTATGGTCGTGCTGGACCACAGCTTTGATCCCCAGGGCAAGGGCTGGCAGCAGACGCGCGGGATGCTGGCGCTGGGCGCCGGTAAGCTGACCGGGCAGGGCTTGTTTCACGGTATGTTGACGCAGTCGCGTTATCGCACCAGCCTGCCCGAACGGCAGACGGATTTCATCTTCTGCGTCGCGGGGGAGGAGCTGGGCTTTGTCGGCTGTCTGCTGATCCTGCTGATCCTGTTTGCCATCGTGGTGCGCTGCCTGGTTGTGGCGCACGAGGCTGCCACGCAGATGGAGGCGCTGGTATGCGTCGGGATGGCAGCCATGCTGGTGTTTCAGACGGTTGCCAACGTCGGTATGTGTCTGTTTTTGCTGCCGGTGGTGGGCTTGACGCTGCCGTTTTTCAGCTACGGCGGCTCGTCCATCGTAACGCTGTTTGCCGCGATGGGCATCGTTTCCGGTATTAAAAAACGATCGCGCCCGGAGTGGCTGAACAATTGAAGCAACGAAGCCCGGCTGTGCCGGGCTCTTTTTTTGCGCGCGGCAGGCGGCAAATTTACGCGAGAATCCCTTGTAATTGCCAAGGGCCTGTGATAAAATATATCCTGCTAAAATAGGTTTGATAGAAGTTTTCTGATAGAAAGGCGGAATGAACAGTGAAAATCGTCGTATTGGCCGGCGGGCTGAGTATGGAGCGCAACGTTTCCCTCTCCAGCGGAACGAAGGTGTGCCGTGCGCTGCGTGCGCGGGGACATCAGGCCATTTTGGTGGATATGTTCTTGGGGTTGGAGGACTATGACGGCGCGCTGGAGGATATCTTTGCCGCACCGGACGGCCGCTGTAGCGACTATTCCGTCGCCGTGCGCGAACCGGATCTTCAGCAGGTGCGACGCAGCCGCCGGGACCAGAGCGGCAGCCTGTTCGGCAAGGACGTGCTGAACGTGTGCGCCATGGCGGACGTCGTATTCCTTGCGTTGCACGGCACCTGCGGCGAAGACGGGCGCGTGCAGGCTGCGCTGGATCTGCTGGGGATCCCCTACACCGGCAGCGGGTATCTGGGCAGCGCCATCGCCATGGATAAGGATTTGACCAAGCGGCTGGTGAGCGATTACGTCGTTACCCCGCAGTGGCGCACGGTGAGCTATACCGAGGCGGACATTGACCGCATTGCGCAGGAGACGAAGCTGCCCTGCGTGGTGAAGCCGGACGCAAACGGTTCGTCCATCGGCGTATCCATTGCGCACGACCGGGAGGAACTGAAGACCGCCCTGCGCGAGTGCCTGGGACTTGGTGCCCGTGTGGTGCTGGAGGACTATATCGCCGGGCGCGAGATTCAGGTGGCGGTGCTCGCCGGGCGCGCGCTGCCGTCCATCGAGATCATCCCCAAGCAGGGTTTTTACAACTATGAAAACAAGTATCAGGCCGGCGCGGCGGAGGAGATTTGCCCCGCGCCGATCCCGGAGGAGTGGGAGCTGCGCGTGCGCCAGGCGACGGAGACGGTTTTCCGCCTGCTGGGGCTGAGCGTCTATTCCCGCGCAGACTTCATCGTTACGCCGGACGGCACGCCGTATTTCCTGGAAATCAACACCCTGCCGGGCATGACGCCCACCAGTCTGGTGCCGCAGGAGGCTGCCGCCGTGGGCATGAGCTACGAGGAGCTGTGTGAGACGATAGTCCGGGAATCTTTGAAGGCAAGACGCGGGGTGTAAAGGTGGAAAGCATCACAGTAAAGGAGCTGCTCTCCGCCGTCGGCGGTGTGCTGATTGCGGGCAGCGGGCAAACGAAGATCACCGCGGTGAGCACCGACAGCCGCACGGCGGGGGAAGGCGCGCTGTTTATCCCGCTGGCGGGCGAGCGCTTTGACGGGCACGACTATATTGAAAAGGCGCTTGCCGCCGGGGCGGCGGGCTGCTTGTGTGCGCGTGTGCCGGAGCGGTTGGCCGAGGGGAAGTTTTACGTGCAGGTGGCGGATACGATGCGTGCGCTCAAGGCGCTTGCCTCGTGGTACCGCGCGGCGTTTGATATTCCGTTCGTGCAGGTTACCGGCAGCGTGGGCAAGACCACGGCCAAGGAGATGATTGCCAGCGTCCTGGGTCAACGGTATTGCACGCTCAAGACCGACGCAAATTTCAACAACGAGATCGGTACGCCGCAGACGCTGTTGCGCCTGGCGCCGGAGCATCGGGCTGCCGTGATCGAAACGGGGATGGACCACGCCGGGCAGATCCGCTATCTTGGCGAGATGGTATGCCCGCAGATCGCGGTCATCACCAACGTGGGCGATGCGCATATTGAGTTTTTCGGTTCGCGCACGGGGATCCTCGCGGCGAAATGCGAGATCTTTGAAAACCTCAGCGCGGACGGGCTGGCCGTTTTGAACGGGGACGACGTGCTTTTGAACACCGTTGCCCTGCCGCAGCGCATCGTCCGCTGCGGCGTGGGTGAGAACTGCGACGTGCGCGTGCGGAACGTCGCGGATCGCGGTCTGGACGGCGTCGCCTGCGACGTGGAGACGGCACGGCAAAGCTATCACCTGGATATCCCCGCACCGGGAAAGCACATGGTTTATCCCGCGGCCTTTGCCGTGGCCATCGGTGAGGCGCTGGGGCTGGATACCGCCGAGATCGTGCGCGGCGTTGCAGCGTATGAACCGGCGGGTTCGCGGATGCACGTGATCCGCCTGAGCGAGGGGCGGCGTCTGCTGGACGACTGCTATAACGCGAACCCCCAGTCGGTGGAGTCCTCGCTGCGCGTGCTCAGCAGCGGCGAAGGGAAAAAAGTCGCCGTGCTGGGCGACATGGCGGAGCTGGGCGAGCTGACGCAGGCGGCGCATGAAAAAATCGGAAGACTGACCAGAGAATTAAACATAGATCAAGTAATTGCCATTGGTGTAAAGGCAAAACACATTGCAGACAACGCGACGGAAAACGCCCTCTGGTTCGCAACCGTACCGGAGGCAATCCCGGCGATCCGCGCGGCGTTTACGCCCGGGTGCGCCATGCTGGTCAAGGCGTCGCACTCGATGCACTTTGAACAAATTGTAAAGGAATACGGCAAGGAACAGGCATGATCGACATCAGCGTCTCGGGACTGACCAAGTCCTTTGATCTGGAAAAGAAAATATTGGACGGTTTGACCTTCCAGGTCGAAAGCGGGGAGCGCGTGGGACTGCTTGGCAAAAACGGTGCCGGGAAGACGACGCTCTTTCGCATCCTCACCGGTGAGATCGACTACGACGCGGGCGAGGTGGTGCTTGCCCCGGACCGGCGCGTGGGGCTGATTTCGCAGATCCCCGTCTATCCGGCAGGCTACACGGTGGAGGACGTGCTGCGCAGTGCGTTCGTGCGGATGCAGCGCATGGCGGACGAGATGGAACAGCTTTCCGAGCAGATGAGCCGCGGCGACGAGAGCGAGGAGACGCTGCGCCGCTACGGGGAGTTGAGCGCGCGGTTTGAGGGACTCGGCGGCTACGATACCGACACGGCCGTGAACAAGGTGGCAAACGGCCTTTCCATCTCGCGTGAGTTGCGCGCGCGCCTGTTCGATACGCTCTCCGGCGGGGAAAAGACACGCGTGAACCTCGGCCGTCTGATTCTGGAGGATACGGATATTCTGCTGCTCGACGAGCCGACGAATCACCTGGATCTGCACGCGACGGAGTGGCTGGAGGAATACCTCGCCACCTTTAAAGGCTCGGTGCTGGTGATTTCGCACGATCGCTATTTCCTTGACCGCACGGTCAACCGTGTGATCGAGGTGCTGGACGGCAAGGCGGAGTTTTACAGCGGGAATTACAGCTTTTACGCCGTGGAAAAGGAGAGGCGCTATCTGGAGCGGATGCGCCAGTATGAAAAGGAACAGGCCAAGATCGAGCAGCTTGAGCGCGCCGCGCAGCAGCTTCGGACCTGGGCCTATTCCGGTATGGACAAGACCTTTCGCCGCGCGGTGTCGATGGAGCGGCGCATCGAGCGCATGCGCACGATGGACAAGCCAACGCGCGAGCGCGCGCTCAGCGCGCAGTTTGCCAGCCGCGAATTCCTCGGGGACGAGGTGTTTGAACTCAGGCACGTGAGCAAGAGCTTCGGCGGCCGCACACTCTTTTCTGATCTGGACCTCAAGGCCGAGGGCGGCGAGCGTATCGCCCTCATCGGCGACAACGGCACGGGCAAGACCACGCTCATCAAGCTTTTGATGGACGAGGAGTACCCGGACGAGGGAAAGATCCGCTTCGGCCCCTCCGTGCGCACGGCGTATCTGCCGCAGATCGTTGAATTTGAGGTGCCGGAGCGCAACCTGGTGGATACGATGCTCTACGCCAAGCGCAACGTTACGCCGCAGAGCGCACGCGACCGCCTGGCGATGTTTCACTTCCGCGGCGAGGACGTATTCAAAAGCGTCAAGGTGCTCTCCGGCGGCGAGCAGAGCCGGCTGCGGCTGTGTATGCTGATGGACGAGGAGGTCAACTTTCTGATCCTCGACGAGCCGACGAACCACCTGGACATTGCCTCACGCGAGTGGATCGAGGAGGCGGTGGAGGCGTTCGACGGCACGCTGCTGTTCGTCAGTCATGACCGCTATTTCATCAACCGCTTTGCCACCCGCATCTGGGAACTGGAGGGCGGGAAGATCACCGACTACCGCATGGGCTTTGCGCGCTACCGCCAGATCAAGGAGGAGCAGCAGAAAACCGAGATAAAACTTGAGACGGAAAGACCTGTAAAGGAAACAACCGTTACGGGAAAACCGCAGCGCAGCGACCGCAATCAGCGCTCTGCACGCCGCCAGCTGACGATTTGCGAGCGCGAGATCGCCGCGCAGGAGGAGCTGCTCGGCGCACTGGAAGCGCAGTTGGCGGCGGCGGGAGCGGACTACGAGAAGTACAGCGCCCTGTACGGGGAAAAGACGCTGGCGGAGCAAAAGCTCGACGCACTGATGCAGCGCTGGGAGGCGCTTGCCGAAGAAGCGGGCGAATAGACGAAAACGACGGGACGATGAAAGACGGATTTTTCTTTTTCCTCGCTGCGGCGCTCGCTCTGCTGAGCGTTGCGCTGCGGCAGGTACACGGGATACGGTTTTCTGCGATGGCTGTGATGGGCGCGGCAATTTTTACTGCGCTCTACGCGTTGGTACGCTGTGGCGCGCGGAAACGCCGCTGGGCGGAGTGGCTGCGGCGCGCTATGCTAATGCTGCTGTGCATCGGCCTGGTGATCTTTGCGGGCCTGGAAGCGCTGGTGATCCGCGAGGCGAATACCGCGCCGGAGGCGGCGCGCGGCGGCTCCTGCGTGATCGTTTTGGGCGCGGGAGTGCACGGCACGGTACCGTCACTTTCGCTGCGGGTGCGGTTGGACGCCGCACTTGCGTATCTCAACGAGCACCCCGATCTGCCGGTGATCGTCAGCGGCGGGCAGGGCGCGGGGGAGAGTATCTCCGAGGCGGAATGCATGGCGCGCTATCTGATCGCGCATGGCATCGAAGAAAGCCGAATCATCCGCGAGGATCGCTCCACCAGCACACGGGAAAACTTTGCCTTTTCCATTGAGCTGATGGTGCAAAACGGCATTGACCCGGCTGATGCTTTTGTTTTCGTGACAAGTGATTATCACATCTGCCGTGCCGCGCGCATGGCGGGCGTGCCCTGGGCCTACGGCGTGGCGGCGCGGCTGCCGCACGGCGCATATTACACGGCGCTGGAGGTCAACTATTTTTTGCGTGAGGCCGCAGCCCTGGCATGGGAGATCGTCCTGGGAGGATAAGATATGAACAAAGACATTGTCTGCGTCTACTTTTCCCGCACGGGGAAGACGAAGGCCGCCATGGCGGAGATTGCCGACGCGCTCAACTGCGAGCTGGTGCGCGTGCGCGACAAGGTGGACCGAAAGGGCGCGCTGGGCTGGATGCGCTGCGGATTGGACGCGATGCGCAAACGAACGCAGCCGATCAACCGGCTGGTTACGGAGCAGCCGCTGTCAGACTACCGGCTGGTGATTCTCGGTACGCCGATCTGGGCGGGCCGCTGCTCGAGCGTGATGCGCGGTCTGCTCAAGCGCCGCGGCTATGAGATGGCCAACGTCGCCTACGTGATCACACACGGCAGCGAAGCGCTGTATAAGGAAGTTTACGGACAGATGGACCGCTATCTCTTAAAGCCGCACGTGGCGGACGTGTCGCTGCGACCCGGCTCGGCGGGCTATCATTTCTGGCGCGACCAGTTTATCAAGACCTGCGCGGATTTCGTCGCCTCCGACGGCGAGCAGCCGCCGGAGCAGGCGTAACGCGCGGAACGGAGAGAGACGATGTGGGAAAAGTTGCAGCAGATCGCCCGCCGCTATGACGAGATCGGCGAGCTGCTGGAGGTACCGGAAATTTATGCCGATCCCGTGCAGCTGCGCAAGCTGACACGCGAGCAAAAGGAACTGGAGCCAGTGGCGCTGGCGTTCCGCGCGCGGCAAAAGTGCGAGCAGACGATTGCCGGGGCGACGGAGCTGCTGGCAGATCCGGAGCTGCGCGCGCTGGCACAGGAGGAGCTTGCCGCCGCGCGCGCGGAGCGGGAGCGTCTGGACGAGACGCTTCGCGTTTTGCTGCTGCCGCGCGACCCCAACGACGACAAAAACGTCATCGTGGAGATCCGCGGCGGCGTGGGCGGGGAGGAGAGCGCGCTTTTTGCCTATGACCTCTATCGCATGTACAGTATGTACGCGGAAAAGCAGGGCTGGAAGATCGAGCTGCTCAACTACAACGACACGGAGCTCGGCGGCGTGAAGGAAGCGGATTTTATCGTCAACGGCACAGGCGCCTATTCACGTCTCAAGTTTGAATCCGGCGTGCACCGCGTGCAGCGCGTGCCGGAGACGGAGTCCGGCGGGCGGGTGCATACCTCCACCGCCACGGTGGCGGTGCTGCCGGAGATGGAGACGGTGGACGTGGATCTGTGCGAGGAGGACGTCGAGATGCAGGTCTACCGCGCCAGCGGCGCGGGCGGACAGCACGTGAACAAGACCTCCTCTGCCGTGCGGCTGATCCACAAGCCCAGCGGCATCGTGGTCAGCTGCCAGGAGGAGCGTTCCCAGGTGCAAAACCGCGCCAAGTGCATGGCCATGCTGGCCAGCAAGCTTTACGAGATGGAGCGGCAGCGCGTGGAAACGGCCGTGAGCAGCGAGCGCCGCGCGCAGGTGGGCAGCGGTATGCGCAACGAGCGTATCCGCACGTATAACTTCCCGCAAAACCGCGTAACGGATCACCGACTGAGCGGGGAAGTGCGCAGCTTCAACATTGATACCATCATCAACGGCGGGCTCGACGAGCTGATCGACGCGCTGGTGATGCAGCAGCAGGCGGAACAGCTCGCCGCTGCGGAAGAGTGAGAGAGATGAAGACACAGTGGTTTCACATTGAGGATATCGACCGTCAGCGCGGGCTGGTGGATGCCGCGGCGGAGATCCTGCGCCGCGGCGGTCTTCTGGCGATCCCGACCGAGACGGTGTACGGTCTCGGCGCGGACGGGCTGAACGAAGCGGCCGTGCGCCGCATCTTTGAGGCGAAGGGCCGCCCGCAGGACAATCCGCTGATCCTGCACGTGCCGGATGCGTCGTGGCTGGCGCGGTACTGTACGGAGATCCCGCCGGCGGCTTACCGCCTGGCGGAGCGATTCTGGCCCGGCCCGCTGACGATGATCCTGAAACGGCGCGATATCGTACCGCTGCGCACGACCGGTGGGCTGGATACCGTCGGTATGCGCTGCCCGGATCACCCGATTACCCGCGCCATTATCGAGCGTGCGGGCGTGCCGGTCGCGGCACCCAGCGCCAACACCTCCGGACGCCCAAGCTGCACCACCGCCGCGCACGTGCGCGAGGATATGGACGGGAAAATCGACGGCATCGTGGACGGCGGAGACTGCCGGGTGGGCGTGGAGTCTACGATCATCGACCTGACCGTTTCGCCGCCGAGGTTGCTGCGCCCGGGCGGATTGGCGCTGGAGGAAGTGCGCGCCGTGCTGGGTGAGGTGGCAGTCGACCCGGCGGTTACGCGGCAGATGGACGCAGACGAGGCGCCGCGCGCGCCGGGTATGAAATACCGCCACTACGCGCCCAAGGCGCCGGTTACGGTGGTTGCGGGTACGCCAGGACAAAGCGCACGGTATCTGCTTCGCCATGCCGGGGAGAAGGCGGGTGTGATCGTGTTTGACGAGTTTGCCCCGTTGTTTTCCACGCAGGTGGTGCGTACGCTGGGCGGTATGAACGATCCGGGTGCGCAGGCGCACCGCGTATTTGACGCGCTGCGCGCCTTTGACCGGACCGACGTAACGGAAATATGGGCGCAGTGCCCGGACAGTAAAGGGCTTGGCCTTGCCGTTGAAAACCGGTTGAAGAAGGCGGCCGGCTTTCGGGTGGCGGACGCGCGGGACGGGACGGTTTTCCTGGGATTCACCGGCGGAACCGGCGCGGGCAAGACCAGCGCGCTGCGCGCGCTGGAGCGAATGGGCGCGTACGTCGTCGATTGCGACGCGGTGTACCACGAGATGCTGTCGCAGGACGGGCCGCTGCGGCGGGAGATCGCCGCAGCGTTCGCGGGAGCCTTTGCATCGGACGGCACGTTGGACCGGCAGAAGCTGGGGGAACTCGTCTTTAGTGATGCGCGGCAGCTCGAACGGCTGGATCGCCTGGTGCGCGCCCACGTGCCGCGCGAATCGGTACGCCGGGCGATGGACGCCGGCGCAGAGCTGGTCGGCCTGGACGCGATCAAGCTGATCGAAAGCGGCCTCGGCGCGCTGTGCGACGCGACGGTCGCCGTCCTCGCACCGGAGGAACTGCGGGTGCGCCGTATTATGGCGCGTGACGGCATCACGGAGTCGTATGCCCGCGCCAGGGTGCGTTCCCAGCAGGACGAGACGTTTTTCCGCACGCAGTGCAGCTACGTGTTCGTCAACGACTATACAGACCTCGAGGAAGCGCAGGCAGCAGCCGATGCTTTTTTAAGAGATATTATCAAACAATTGAAGGAGGACAAACGAAATGTCTGAAAAGAAAAACGAATGGAGCGAGAAGCTGCTCTATGCACCCAAAAACGGTTATGACCGCCTGAGCGCGGCGGACGCCGAGGCGATGGAGGCCTATTGCGAGGACTATAAGAAGTTCCTCGACAACGGCAAGACCGAGCGGCTGTGCGTGGATTATTGCGTGGCGCTGGCCGAGGCGCGCGGATTCAAGGCTTATCAGCCGGGCATGAAGCTCAAGGCCGGGGACAAGGTCTACCAGAATAACCGCGGCAAGGGCATCATGCTCGCCGTCATCGGCACGGACGACCTCAGCCACGGCGCCAACATCGGCGCAGCGCATACCGACTCGCCCCGCCTGGACCTCAAGCCCCGCCCCGTGTATGAGGAGGCTGAGATGGCCTATCTCAAGACCCATCATTACGGCGGTATCCGCAAGTATCAGTGGGTAACCATCCCGCTGGAGCTGCACGGTGTGGCGATGCTCTCCGACGGCAGCAGCGTGGCGGTACATATCGGCGACAAGGAGGGCGACCCCCAGTTTATTATCAACGACCTGCTGCCCCACCTGGGCCGCGAGCAGGGCAAAAAGCCGCTCAACGAGGCGATTCCCAGCGAGAGCCTGAACCTGCTGATCGGCTCCAAGCCGCTGGCGGGTGAGGAGTGCAGCGACCGCTTCAAACTCGGCGTTTTGAAGCTGCTCAACGAACGCTACGGCATCGTGGAGGAGGATCTGATTTCCGCGGAGCTGGAGGTCGTACCCGCGGGCAAGGCGCGCGACATCGGCCTTGACCGCAGCTTTATCGCCGCTTACGGCCACGACGACCGTGTCTGCGCCTATGCGGAGCTGGCTGCCATCTTCGCCGTGAAAAAGCCGCGCAAGACCGCCGTTTGCATCTTTGCCGACAAGGAAGAGATCGGCTCCGAGGGCGTCAGCGGTATGCAGTCCCAGGTGTTTGAGTGGTTTATGGGCGATCTGTGCAAGGGCCAGGGCGTGGATCTGCGCGACTGTTTTGCCAACTCCTTCTGCCTCAGCGCAGACGTAACCGCGGCGTACGATCCCAACTTTGCCGACGTGTACGATAAGCGCAATTCTGCGTTCATCAACTACGGCGTGGGCCTGTGCAAGTACACGGGCGCCGGCGGCAAGGGCGGTGCCAGCGACGCCAGCGCCGAGGTCGTCGGCAAGCTGCGCAAGCTGCTCAACGACAACGAAGTGTTCTGGCAGATGGCCGAGATGGGCAAGACCGACGCCGGCGGCGGCGGTACGGTGGCGAAGTTCATGGCTGCGCGCAACATCGACACCATTGACGCGGGCGTGCCCGTACTGAGTATGCACGCGCCCTATGAAACGGTTGCAAAGCTGGATTGCTATATGACCTACAAGTGCATGAAGGCGGTATTTGAAAACGCGTAAAGAATCGCAAAAAGTGCCTGTCCCGACGAGGGGCAGGCACTTTTTTGGTATGCTTTCCCCGTTTTAACAGATACTAACAGATATTAACAAAAACGCAGGGAGGTCTGTTATGACGGAGGAAACCAAAGCCGGTGAAGCGTGCGCCGGACGGGAGGAGCACGCCGATGAGCTGATCAGCCCCATCGTGGATCTGGGTTCGACCGTGCTGCGCACGGCGCGCGCAACGATCCACTGCCTGACCATCGTTGGCCAGGTGGAGGGACATATGCTTCTGCCGCCGAACAGCAAGGCGACCAAATACGAGCACGTTTTGCCCCTGCTGGCGAGACTGGAGGCGAGCGAGGAGATCGAGGGCGTGCTGTTTCTGCTCAACACCATGGGTGGCGACGTGGAGGCGGGGCTTGCCATTGCGGAGCTGATCGCAGGTATGAGCAAGCCGACGGTATCGCTGGTGCTGGGCGGCGGACACTCAATCGGCGTACCGCTGGCGGTGGCCAGCAAATGCACGATGATTGCAGCGAGCGCATCCATGACGATCCATCCGGTGCGTATGAGTGGTACGATGATCGCCGCGCCGCAGACCTATCACTATTTCAGCCGCCTGCAAAACCGCATCGTGCGCTTCGTGATACGCCATTCGCACATAACGGAGGAGCGTTTCCTCTCGCTGATGATGAGCGCGAAGGATATGGCGGCGGACGTGGGCAGCGTGATCTACGGAGAGGAAGCCGTGGCGTGCGGGCTGATCGACCGGATCGGAAGCCTGTCGGACGCGCTCGACTGCCTGCAGGATCAGATCGAGCGGAACAAACGGACAAAGCTGCCCGGCGGCGATGCGCAGGCAGACGAACCGGGGCGCGCGACTTAGCGCGCCCCGGTGTTTTGCGCCGCGGAAATGCCGACGATGAAAAATGCGATGCAGACGGCAAATCGCTTGCCCGGCGGAAAACCGTGTGGTATAATCCTCTGGAATCGAAGGCCGGAACGAAGCCAAATTGCGGAGGGATACGACGATGCGAACGGTCGAGGAAATGACGGAACGCGAGCTGCTGGAGGAGCTGATCGTGCAAAAGCGGCGGGAGCAGACCGCCCGCCGGATCAAGGGCGGCGTCTGCGTGCTGCTGCTGGCGGTGCTGACGGTGGCGCTGCTGCGCTATCTGCCGCCCGTGATCGCGTATTTTCAGCAGCTGCGCGAAACGGTGGAACAGGTGCAGGAGAATTTGCAGCAGCTGCGCAACGCGGCGGACGGTATTACGGAAACGGTGGGCGGATTGCGCGACGCCGGACAGGAAACGCTGCAGGACGCGGTGGAGCGGCTCAACGAGCTTTTGGGCCGTTTGCCGGGCATTTTCCGCTGAAGCAGGGCGTGTGGCTTACCGGCGTCTGCAGGAACGGAGGACGGCGGATAAGCGGAGAGAAAGGGAAACTTATGAAACCGATGAAAAAGAAAACCGTATTATGGCTCCTGCTCATTGCCGGGATGTTGCTTGCGTTCGCCGCCTGCGGTACGAGGCAGACGGGCAAGCCGGCGGAGGATCCCGTGTTTACCCGGGACGGACTGAAGCTGACCATTCCCGCCGAGTATGCCGATCTTCTGGTTGTTGCGACGCCGGAGTACGATGCAGAGGGCGACGGATATGTTCTGTTCAGAGTCAGCGAGAAAGCGTCTATGGAGGCGGCGAAGGCGCTGGACGCGGAGGAGAATCTCGGCGCAGGCGAGCTGTTTTCGATTATCCGCCGCAGCGAAAAGGAAGCGCACGAGATGCTCTGCTACGATCTGTCGGGCGTGGAAATGATCGGCAGGGACACGGCGGAGCAGTATTACTTTGTCTGCCGTCCTACGGATGTGCGCTTTGTGCGGCTTGAGAATATCGAGGAAGGGACGAAGCAGTGGGAAGCGCTGAACGCATGGGCGGATTCCGTGCCGCGTCGCTTCGTTGAAGAGAACGCCGGCCTTACAGCCCAGACGCGGGGCAACAGCCTGTTGGAGATGTATCTGAACCGGATCGCCTATCTGCCCGAGACGAACTATACCCTTTCCACGGCGGCCTTCGGCCCGCTCGACGGCGATGGCTTTGACGCCTCTGCCTATGTGGAGAAGTTGCTCGACGGCGTGACGTACGAGGCGGTCGATCAAAAAGCGCCCGACGGGGAGTGCACGGTTCTGGAGCTGAGCGAGGATTTTATCCGGTTTGATTTCTTCCTTACCGACGGCGGCGAGAGCTATATCCGCCAGGTGTGGAACGACAACCGGAACGAGCAGTTTTATAAGGCGAGCGGTGTCGACGGTGCGGTCAGAACCGGCGAGGTGGTGCGCGACTGGTTCGACGAATTGGCCGCTTTTACCGCGCAGAAGTGGGAGCAAACAGCTGACGATCTGGTGGGCAGATGGGTGGAACAGTCTGCCCGACGCGGCGTGATCGAAATCACGAAGGGAGAGCGAGCGGGTGAGTACCGTGTAGAGGTCAGCCGTCCCACCGGCGACCATCAAAAAGCGGTTTGGACGATGAACGCAAAAGCGCCCGATCTCTCGGAGGGACGCATCGCCTATACCGATGCCAGGATGACGATACGCACCTATGCCTCCGAAGCTGCATTTACCGAAGAGGTGAAGTATGAAAATGGCATCGGCTCGTTCTGCCTTGCCGGCGATAACGAAATCATATGGCAGGACGATCAGGACGTCGCAATGGACACCTGCGTGTTTGTCAGAGCGGATTGAGCGGACAGCGGCGCGGCAGCTTTAAAGGGCGGAAGATCCCGCCCTTTTTACGCGGGCGGACGGAGCGGGAGGAGTCCCGTACCGGGGTTTGACAAGCAGGCGCGTATCGGATAGAATAATACAAAATTGTCAGCGGAGGGAAAAACATGACCAACACGTTTCAGGGGACCGGGAATTACGTCGCCTCACAGGAGCTGCTCGGCGCAGTCAATATCGCCGTGGCGCTGCAAAAGCCGTTGCTGATCAAGGGTGAGCCGGGCACCGGCAAGACCATGCTGGCGCAGGCGGTGGCGGAGGCGCTGGGCAAAGATCTGATCGTCTGGAGCGTTAAATCCACCACCAAGGCGCAGGACGGGCTTTACGTCTACGACGTGGTGCAGCGACTGTACGACAGCCAATTTGGCTCCGCCGGGGTGGACGACGTCGCCAAATACATCAAGCTCGGCAAGCTGGGGGAGGCGTTTTCCGCGCCGGAGCAGGTCGTGCTGTTGATCGATGAGGTGGACAAGGCGGATCTGGAATTTCCCAACGACCTTCTGTGGGAGCTGGACAAGATGGAGTTCTATATTCCCGAAACCAAGGAGACGGTTACGGCGAAGCAGCGCCCCATCGTCATCATCACCTCCAATGCGGAAAAGGAGCTGCCGGACGCCTTTTTGCGCCGCTGCATCTTTCATTATATCGCCTTCCCCGATCCGGCGCAGATGGAAAAAATCATCCGCGTTCACTTTGAGAATCTGGACGAGACCCTGCTGGAGCAGGCGATGAAGGCGTTTTATTTCCTGCGTGCCATAGACGGTATTGAGAAAAAACCGTCCACGTCCGAGCTGGTGGATTGGATTCGCGCGCTGCAGCTCGGCGGGGTTGACCCGGAACGTATTGTAAAGGAAATTCCCTTTGCGGGTGTTTTGCTAAAAAAGGACAAGGATATCGCGGCGATGCAGCGGCGCCTGCGCTGAGGGGCGGCTATGTTTACCGACTTTTTCTATCTGCTGCGCGTGCACGGCTTCGGCGTTTCGCTGAATGAATGGATGACGCTGCTGGAGGCGCTGGCGCTGAACCTGCACGAAACGTCGCTGACGGGGTTTTATCAGCTCTGCCGTGCGGTGCTGGTCAAAAGCGAGGCGGATTACGACAAGTTCGACAAGGTTTTTCTGGAGTATTTCGACGGCGTGCCCTACGAGGACGAGCTGCCCGACGAGCTGATGGACTGGCTCAACAACCCGCAGCGGGCGCTGGAGGAGCTGCGCACCTTTTTGCGCACGCAGGGCTACGAGGAAAAGAGCGTCGAGGAGATTCTCAAAATGTTCGAGGAGCGGCTGCGCGAGCAGAAGGAGGAGCACAACGGCGGCTCGTACTGGATCGGCACGGGCGGCTATTCCAACTTCGGCAACAGCGGCCACACCCAGCAGGGTATCCGCGTCGGCGGACAGAGTCGCTATCGCCGCGCCTTTCAGGTGGCGGGGCAGCGGCGTTTCCGTGATTTCCGCAAGGACAATACGCTGGATATCCGCCAGTTTCAAATGGCGTTTCGCACGCTTCGCCAGTTCTCCGATCAGAGCCTGGGCGAGCGGACGGAATTTGACGTGGACGGTACGATTCGCGACACCTGCGACCGTGCCGGGACGCTGCAGGTGCGCTATAAGCGTCCGCGGCGCAATACCGTGAAGGTGCTGATGCTGATGGACTCCGGCGGTTCGATGGACTACTATTCCCGCCTGTGCTCCCAGCTGTTCCAGGCGGTGCAGCACGCAAACCAGTTTAAGGAGCTGCACGTTTACTATTTTCACAACTGCATTTACTCTTCGGTATTCACCGACCCGCGGATGTACCGCGATCACGCGGTGCCGACGGAATGGGTGCTGAAGAATTTCGGCAGCGAGTACAAGGTCATCCTGGTCGGTGATGCGCTGATGGATCTGTACGAGCTGATGGGCAAGCGCTGGGACTGGCCGGACGGCAAGAACAGCCTGTCTGGCATGGACTGGCTCAAGCGGTTTAAGGAGCAGTACCCGCATCTCGTGTGGCTCATCCCGGAGAGCGAGCCGAGTTGGGGCCCCTACTGGGGGCAGAGCTACGGGGAGATCCGCCGCGTGGTGGATATGTATCCGCTGAGCGTGGAAGGGCTGGAGAGCGCGATGAAAAAACTGCTCAAAAGCAGATAACCGAAGAAAAGAGCGGCGGCAGGCCGCAGGAGAGAGAAGGGGACCGATTTGAAACGATCATTCAGCGGCTATTTGAACGCGATTGCCTCCGGCGCCTTTTACGGTGCGATCCCGGTGGTTACGCTGTTCATTTCGCGCAGCGGCAGGATACCCAGTACCTTCAGCGTGATGGTGCGGATGCTCATCGCCACGATGCTGCTGCTGCCCGTCGCCCTGCCCAGATGGAAAAAGGCTGCGCTGAGCAGGGGATTCGTGTTTCGGGTTTTTGTGGCCTCCGCGCTGATGACGGCGACCTGCATCCTGCTCTACACGGCGTATCGCTATATCCCGGCGGGCGTGTCCGGCGCCCTGCACTATACCTATCCGCTGCTCGTGATGTGCCTGAACGTGGCGCTGTTTCACCTGCGCGTGGATCGGCGTGTGATTCTGGCGATGGTGCTCTCCGTGCTCGGTGTGGCGCTGCTGTGCGACCGTGCCGTGCTGGGCGCGGAGGCGCTGCCGGGGGTCGGCGCGGCGCTGCTCTCGGCGCTGGTGTTCAGCGGGTATCTGATCTGGGTCGAGCGGCAGAAGCTCGGCGGGGGAGACTCCCTGCTGTTCACCACGCTGCTGAGCCTGTTTGAAACGGCGCTGTTCGCCGTGTTCAATCTGTGCTCCGGCCAGTTTTTCGTCTCCGTCGATGCGCATATTCTGGGCGTGCTGGCGCTGGGCAGCGTTTTTTCCGTGCTGGCGATTTCCACGCAGATGCTTGCCGTGCGCCAGGCCGGATCGGTGATTACCTCGATCCTCAGCACGCTTGAGCCGATCGTCTGCGCGCTCGGCAGCGCGCTGGTGCTGCGCGAGGCGATCAGCGCGCGCACGGTGCTGGGCACGGCGCTGGTGCTTGCTGCGGTGATCCTCGTTACGCTGCAGGGCAGCCGGCAGACGGCGGAAAAATAAACCACGGGTTTATTGACAACGCGGCGCGGATATGATACACTGCGCCCTGTTGAAATTAGGGCTCCGGCCCGGAAAGGAGAAGCGCAATGATCAAATATTGGAACAGCCAGAGCAATAGCGATATGGTACTGCGCGTTATGACCAATGACGCGGAGTTTTATAACTCGTGTGCGGACGGGGAGACGGGCCGGATCATTGCCGGCTTCTGACGATATGGAATCGTTCCTCCTTCCGCACGGAAGGAGGCTTTTTTATGAATTCTACAAAATGCCGGCAGACGGTTTATCTGCCGATGATCGATATGGCCGCGACCGGGAGGAACATCGCGCGGCTGCGCCGGGAGGCGGGGCTGACGGTGCGGCAGATGCAGGACGTCTTCGGCTTTTCCACGCCGCAGGCGATCTACAAATGGCAGCGCGGCGAGGCGCTGCCCACGCTGGACAATATGACGGTGCTCTCCCGCACGCTGGGCGTTTTGATGGAGGAGATCATCGTTTACCAGTCAACGGAAAAGGAGGCGTGCTGAATGGACGCAGACAAGCCCGCACAGGGCAAAAACCCGCTGTGGACGCGGGACTTTACGATCATAACACTCGGCAGCGTCGTGTCGATGCTGGGCGCCACGCTCTCTTCGTTTGCGATGGATCTGATGGTGCTCGACCATACGGGCTCCACGCTGCTGTTTGCCGTTTACAACATTCTGTTCATGCTGCCCCACGCGCTCGCGCCGATTCTGATCGGGCCGTTTCTGGACCGCTTTTCGCGCAAGAAGACGATCTACACGCTCGACTTTATCACTGCGGGGATGTTCGCCCTGCTGGCGCTTTTGATGATCACAAACTGGTTCAACTTCTTTTATCTGGCAGTGGCCAATATGATCTTCGGCGCGATTAGCGGCGTCTATTTCGTCGCCTACGACAGCTTTTATCCGCTGCTGATCAGCGAGGGGAACTATCAGAAGGCGTATTCCGTATCCGCAACGCTGGAAACGCTGACGATGGTGATGGTGCCGGTGTCGACGTTCATCTATAAGACCTTCGGCATCGTGCCGCTGTTCGTAACCAACACGCTGACCTATCTGATCGCGGCGATCATGGAGACGCAGATCCGAACGCAGGAGGACTACATCGCCCTGCAGGCGGAAAAGCACGATGAGCAAAAGGGCCTGCGCCGCTTTACCTCCGACTTCGCGGAAGGGATCGGATATCTGATCGGTGAAAAGGGCCTGCTGGCGGTGGCGGCTTATTTCCTCTTTTCCAGTATGACGGGCGGGATGACGGGCGTGGTTACGCTGCCGTACTTCCGCAACACCTACCACAACGGCGAGTACGTGTTCATGCTCACCTGGGGAATGGCCAGCCTGGCCCGGGCCTTCGGCGGGATGGTGCACTACAACATCAGACTGCCTGAGCAGCACAAGTTCAAGATCGCGCTGGGCGTGTATCTGGCGTTGTCGCTGCTGGAGGGGACGTATCTGTTCACGCCGATCCCCGTAATGATGGTGATGTGCGGCCTGACGGGGATCCTCGGCGTTACGTCGTACAACATCCGCATTTCTTCCACCCAGAAGTATGTGCCGGACGAGAAGAAGGGCCGCTTCAACGGCGCGTTCAACACGCTCAGCACGGTGGGCGCGCTGCTGGGGCAGGCGCTTGCCGGAGCGCTGTCCGTGGCCGTGGGCGAGCGGGCGATCGTCGTGCTGGCAAACGCGATGTGTCTGATTGCGGCCGTCGTGTTCATCGGCGGAGGACGGAAAGAGGTCGCCAAAATCTACAACACACAGGCGTAAGAAAAAAAGAAGAGCTGCCGCAGGAGGCTTCCTGCGGCAGCTCTTTTCGTTTTTGCAGCGATGCGCTACGCGTTTTGCTCGATACCGTCGAAGAAACGGGCCTGCTTCTTCGTGGAAATCACGTGTTCCTTGAAGAGCTTGAGCACCAGCGACGGTACGACGCCCTTTTTCGTCGCCATGCCGATCGAGCGGAACTGCGTTACGTCCAGCGGCAGGCGGGTTACGCGGTAACGCTTGGGCCGCAGCATCAGATCATGGATAATGCTGATGCCAAGGCCGGATTCCACCATCGACATCAGCGCAAAGTCGCTCGTAACCTCGTAGGTGCGATGCGGGTGGACGTTGAGCTGGTCGAGGAAGCGGTTGATCTCGTAATCCTGCACCTCCATCAGCCCCACGAAATCGTCGTGCGCCAGATGGCTGATCGGATAGCACGGTTCGCCGGTAAGCGGGTGGTTTTCCGGCAGAATGGCGATGAGGGAGTCCTGATAAATAAAGGTTACGTCAAAATCCTTGGCCGTGGGCATGGCAAGAAAACCACAGTCGATCATGCCGCGGTGCAGCCAGTCGGTGATTTCGTTATATTCGCCGCACAGCATCTCCAGCTTGATGTTGGGATACTTCTGGTGAAAGCTCCGGAGAAGATTGGGCATGATGCTGGTGGAAAGGCTGGTGAAGCAGCCCAGGCGCAGCAGACCGGAATTGACGCCGTGTACCTCGGACACGGCGAATTTCAGATCCTCATAGTCCTTAACCACCGAGCGGATCTGCGGCAGCAGGCTCATCCCCTCCGAGGTAACCGTGATGCCGGAGTGGCTGCGATTGAGCAGCGTAACCTGCCACTCGTCCTCCAGGTCGGCGATCATCTTGCTCACGGCGGACTGCGTATAGCCCAGCTCGCTGGCGCATTGGGTGATGCTGCCGGTTTCCACTGTGCGCAGATAGGCAATATATTTGCGGATACTCAAGGCTCGTCCTCCTGTCATTCCAAATCGGAATGAAAAGCAATAAATACTTTCGCTTTTCATTTATTTTATCAGATTATACAATACAGAAAGGGAAAATTCAACCTGTGTTGTAGCTTTTTTCCATTCACAAATCACATTCCAAAAACGCAAGCAAACAAAAAGACATTTTTTTAAGGAGGAAACAAGCAATGATTCGTTATTCCGCAATCGGTGCCGTCGGCTATGTCTGCGGCGAAATGCTGCGCATGATGGTCGCGCATCCGGAGGGCGAGCTCGTCAACGTGCTCGACTCTTTCGGTGTCGGCGATCCCATCTCGCTGCACCATCCCGCCCTGCGTGGCTTCTATGATCAGAAGATCATGGACCTCACCGAAGAGAACGTCAAGGCGACCGCCGAGGCCAGCGACGTGGTGTTCATCCAGGTCCCGTCCGGCGACGTTGCCAAGTGGGCTGAGATCATCCTCGGCGCAGGCAAGAAGATCATCGATATCGGCGCGGACATCCGCTTCCGCGACGTGGCAGTTTGGGAGAAGTGGTATGGCCAGAAGCATCCCAATCCCGAGATGACCCACAATGCCGTTTACTGCATCCCTGAGGTCATGCGTGACCTTGCCAAGGGCAAGAGCTGCATCGCCAACCCCGGCTGCTATCCCACCGCCTCCACCCTCGGCCTGCAGCCCATGCTCAAGGCCGGCCATATCGTGGAAAACACCATCGTGATCGACGCCAAGAGCGGCTACACCGGTGCCGGCCGTCGTCCCGCCACCAACAAGCTCCTCACCGAGGCGGAGAACAACTTCTGCGCTTACGCCCTCGGCGGCGGCCATCGCCACACCCCCGAGATCGAGCAGAACATCGCCTACATCACCGGCAAGGACCTGATGAAGCCCGAAACCTGGCAGTACATCAACTTCCAGCCGCATCTGCTGCCCCAGGTCCGCGGTATCGAGGTTACGATTTACGCCACCCTCGACCGTGATTACACCAACGACGAGCTGTATGAGATGTACAGCGAGTTCTACAAGGACGAGCCGTTCGTTCAGGTCTATCCCGCCAGCCAGCCCGTGCAGACCAAGTGGGTGTACGGCACCAACTTCTGCGCCATGACCCCGACCTATGACGCGCGTACCCACCGCCTGATCGTCTCCAGCGTGATCGACAACATCGGCAAGGGCGCCGCCGGTCAGGCCATCCAGAACATGAACCTCATCATGGGCATCCCCGAGACCACCGGCCTCATGTTCCCCGCGATGTATCCGTAATCCGTAGATTGCTTCCTGCGTGACAATTAATTATTATATGATTCATCAGAGAGGAGTCTATCAAAATGGCATACAAACTTATTGAAGGCGGCGTAACCGCCCCGAAGGGTTATACTGCCGGCGCAGTCTATGCAGGCATCAAGAGCCGCAAGACCGAAAAGCCCGACGTGGCCGTTCTCTACTCCGAGTATCCCGCCTCCTGCGCGGCCTGCTTCACCACGAACAAGTTCTGCGCAGCGCCCGTTATCCTCGACAGAGAGATCCTCAAGAAGGGCAAGGCCCGCGCAATCGTCATCAACAGCGGCAATGCCAACGCCGCCACCGGCAAGCAGGGCATCGAGGACGCCAAGGCCGTCGAGACCGAGGCGGAGAAGCTGCTCGGCCTGGGTGAGGACGAGGTTTTCGTCTGCTCCACCGGCGTTATCGGCCAGCGCCTGCCCGTCGAGAAGGTGCTCGACGGTGTGCGCCGCATCGTCCCCAACATGGCCCCCGAAAAGGGCACGGACGCTGCCTGGGCCATCATGACCACCGACACCAAGAAGAAGGAATCCGCCTATGAGCTGCAGCTGTCCACCGGTACCGTCCGTATCGGCGCGATGGCCAAGGGCTCCGGCATGATTCACCCCAACATGGCCACCATGCTGGTCTACGTTACCACCGACGCCAAGGCGGACCCCGCCGACCTGCAGAAGATGCTCTCCGCGGCTGTGGATAAGAGCTTCAATATGTGCACTGTCGACGGCGACACCTCCACCAACGACTCCATCTTCCTGCTGGCCAACGGCGCTTCCGGCGTTGAGATCAAGACCGAGGAAGACAAGGCGGCGCTGGCCGGCCTGGTCGAGCACATCTGCATCGACATCGCCCGCCGCATCGCCTCCGACGGCGAGGGCGCTACCCACCTCATCGAGGTCGAGGCTTACGGCCTGCCCACCGAGCATGATGCCCGTCTGGTTGCCAAGTCCATCGCCGGCTCCATGCTGTTCAAGGCAGCCGTGTTCGGCCGCGACGCCAACTGGGGCCGCATCATGGCCGCCGCCGGCTACTCCGGCGCGGACGTCGATCCCACCAAGGCCGACTGCATCATCAAGAGCGCTGCCGGCGAGGTCCAGGTCATGAAGGACGGCTTCGGCACCGACTTCAGCGAAGAGTTGGCCAAGGAAGTGCTCACCGAGCATGACATCACCGTCATCGTCAAGTTCTACAGCGGCGACGGCGAGGCCAAGGCCTGGGGCTGCGACCTGACCTACGATTACGTCAAGATCAACGGCGACTATCGCACCTAAGCTCAAAAAAGTGCAGGCACTTTTTTGAGAGGGATTCGCTGCGCTTCCCGCACACCAAAGGTGTACGGGCGCTTCGCGCAAAGTGTTTTTTCTGACGCGCAGACGGCAGAAAAAACGATCACAACTCTTTCGCGCCTGCGGGCGCGGAATGAAAGGAGCGATTCCATTGGAAATTTCTCAGAAGGTTGAAAACCTGATGGAGGCTATGCCTTATCTGCAGAAGCTCTCGGGCAAGGTGGTCGTGATCAAGTACGGCGGCAACGCCATGATCAACGAAGAGCTCAAGGATGCCGTCATGCATGACGTCGTGATGCTCAAGCTGTTGGGCATGAAGCCCGTGCTCAGCCACGGCGGCGGCCCCGGCATCAACAAGATGCTCGATAAGCTGGAGATCCCCGTGCAGTTCATCAACGGCCTGCGCTATACGTCCGAGGACATCATGCGCGTGGTCGAGATGGTGCTCATCGGTCAGGTCAATACCGAGCTCGTCGGCTTTATCAACAAGCTCGGCGGCAAGGCCGTGGGTCTGTCCGGCGTGAGCGGGGACATCTATCACTGCCACAAGCGCAGCGAGGAGCTCGGCTATGTCGGTGATATCGACTACGTTGATCCCCAGCCGATCCTTGCCATGCTGGACGCGGGTTATATCCCCGTCGTCGCGCCCGTCGGCACCGACGGGGAGGGCCACACCTACAACATCAACGGCGATACCGCCGCGGGCAAGCTGGCCAGCGCGCTCGGCGCGGAAAAGCTGATCCTGCTGACCGATATCGAGGGCCTTTGCTATGACATCAAGATCCGGGATGTCATCAGCTACCTGAACATCAAGGATGTTCCGGCGCTCAAGGCCAAGGGCACCATCGCCGGCGGCATGATCCCCAAGGTCGACTGCTGCGTGCAGGCGATCGAGGAGGGTGTTACCAGCGTGCATATCATTGACGGCCGCAAACCCCACAGCATCCTCTATGAGGCCTTTACCACCGAGAACCTCGGTACCACCATCGGCACGGCTCAGGACAGTGTCGGCATCAAGTGGTAAGAAAGAATCACAAATTTATTATAGGAGGAATACTACCATGATCCAGAGAATGACCAGCAATGCCGAAGTCATCGCCAACGGCGATAAGTATCTCTACGGCAACCACGTCCGCATGCCCATCGCCATGAAGGGCGGCCACGGCTGCTGGGTCTACGACGAAGACGGCAACGAGTACCTCGACTACGTCGGCGGTATCGCTGTCAACGGCCTCGGCCATTGCCATCCCCGCATCCAGGAGTGCCTCAAGGAGCGCGCGGAGACCATGCTCCACTGCTCCAACTATTTCTACAACGAGCCCGCGGTGCAGACCGCGAAGCTGATCGTTGAGAACAGCTGCTTCGAGAAGGTCCTGTTCGCCAACTCCGGCGCCGAGGCCAACGAAGGCCAGATCAAGCTCGCCCGTAAGTATGCCAAGGATCACGGCCATCCCGAGCGCTTCGTCGTCATTACGATGAAGAACTCCTTCCACGGCCGTACCCTCGCCACCTGCACCGCCACCGGTCAGTATGGCGTGCATCGCTACTTCGAGCCGCTGCCCGCCGGCTTCCGCTATGCCACCTTCAACGATCTCGACAGCGTCAAGGCGCTCGTTGACGAGTACACCTGCGCGATCCTGACCGAGCCCGTCCAGGGCGAGGGCGGCGTGCGTCCCGCATCCAAGGAGTTCCTGCAGGGCCTGCGTGAGCTGTGCGACGAGAAGGGCATCCTCCTCATGTTCGACGAGGTTCAGGTCGGTTCCGGCCGTACCGGCAAGCTGTTTGCGCATCAGTACTACGGCGTTGAGCCCGACTGCTGCTCCATGGCCAAGGCGCTCGGCTCCGGTGTCCCCATCGCGGCTGTCTGCGCCAAGGGCGACGCTGCCCATACCCTGACCCCCGGTACCCACGGCTCCACCTTCGCCGGCGGCCCGCTCGCCTGCGCTCTGGCCATGACCACGCTCGACGTGATGCTCAACGAGGGCGTTCTGGACAACTGCGCCAAGGTCGGCGAGTACTTCCGCAAGCGCGCTCACGAGGTCATCGAGGCCAAGCACCCCGACACCGTCGATGAGATCCGCGGCCTCGGCCTGATCAACGGCATCCAGCTCAAGAAGGAGAGCGGCCAGCCCGTGGTCGACCTCTGCTATCAGGACAGCAAGGTGCTCATCAACAACACCAACGGCAACGTCCTGCGCTTTATCCCGCCGCTGGTTACCACCGAGAAGGAAGTTGACATGGTCATCGACGCCGTCGATAAGGCGATGACCAAGCTCGGCTGGTAAAAAGCAATCGTTACCGGGGTGATCCGGAGGGTGCAGATCGGCTTGATTTGCCCCTCCGGTACCCCGACGCTTCCTCTGCTTTCACGTTTTTTGTATAACAACTTACGTAAAATTGATAATTATGCTTGTCAAATTCTGTGAGATGTGTTATGATACTTGCGTTGAGAAAGGAGGGGAAGTCCGACTGGAGATTCCGTCGGGAAATCGCAAGTTTATACGATTACCGTAAAACAAAGTTCACCTGTTCGTTTCTACACTGATCCAGTCGATCAGGGAAACGGCACATATTAAGAAAGGTTGGTAAAACTACAATGAGCGAAGAGAAGAAAGTCACTAAGCCGCAGCCTAAGCTTTGGCAGGCGCTGCTGGTTCTGGCGATCACGATCGGCTTCATGGCCTGGATGATCATGACCGTCGATGAGGTCCACGGCCCGATGTTTGTCGGCGTCTGCGCCGCCGCCATCATGGCCCTTTGCATTGGTTTCAAGTGGGAAGATCTGGAAAAGATGATGCTGGACGGCATCTATAAAGCCCTGCAGTCCATCCTCATCCTTGCCATCGTCGGTATTCTGGTCGGTGTGTGGATCGATGCCGGCGTCGTCCCCTCCATGATTTATTACGGCCTGAAGATCCTCAGCCCGAAAATCTTCCTGGTTGCGGTGCTGCTGATCTGCTCCATCACCTCTCTGGCCACCGGTACCTCCTGGGGCACCATGGCTTCCATGGGTGTTGCGTTCCTCGGTATCTCCTACGGCATGGGTCTTAACCCCGCCATCACGGTCGGTGCGGTTCTGTCCGGTGCCTACTTCGGCGATAAGATGTCCCCGCTGTCCGATACCACGAACCTCGCGCCCGCTATGGCCGGTACTGACGTCATGAGCCACGTGAAGTTCATGCTTCTGCCCACCGGTATCACCTACGTAATCTGCTTGATCGTCTTTCTGGTCTTCGGTTTCACCGGTATCAGCGGCAACGCCGATATGAGCCAGGCGGCTGAGCTGGGCGATGCGATCAAGGGCATCTTCAACGTCAACCCCCTGCTGATCCTCCCGCCGGTCATCGTTATCGCGGCCATCGCGCTGAAGGTCCCCGCCATCCCCGGCATCTCCCTCGGTATCTTCTCCGGCGCCATCCTGGGCCTGCTGTTCCAGCCCAACTGCAACCTTGGCAGCCTGATGGTCGCCAGCTACGGCGGCTACTCCCTCGAGGCTTCCACCGGTCTGGAAGCGGTCGACAACCTGCTTGAGCGCGGCGGTATCGACTCCATGCTGTTCTCCATCTCCCTGACCATCATTGCGATGATGTTCGGCGGCATCATGGAAGGCACCGGCATGATGGGCATCATCGTCGAGCAGATCAAGAAGTTCGCGAAGTCCCCGGCCAGCCTGGTCACCGTGACCGAGGCGACCTGCCTCTTCTCCAACATCACCATGCCCGAGCAGTACATCTCCATCATCATCCCCGGCCGTATGTACGCCGATGAGTATGCCAAGATGGGCCTGCACCCGGCATGCTGCTCCAACGCTCTGGAAAGCGCCGGTACCGTTACCTCCGCTCTTGTTCCCTGGAACACCTGCGGTGCGTACATTACCTCCACCCTCGGCCTCACCGCTTGGGGCGCCGGCGGTTACGGTCCCTATGCCATCTTCAACTGGCTGATGCCCGTCATGAACATCGTTCTGGCCTACCTCGGCCTGACCGTTGCTGATATGAACAACGTCCGCCTTGCCAAGAAGAAGGCCGCCAAGTAAGGAATAAGGAAAGAATCAATGAATAGCTTTAAAGATCAGTATCCCCAGTTGGAGATCGATCTTGACAAGCTGAAAGAGAATCTGGCAGCGCTCATTGAGCGCTGCCATGATTCGCTTGTTGAGATCGTTCCCGTCGTGAAGGGAGGCAACAGCCTGCCGGAGATCGCGCGCGTCTTCGAAAAGTGCGGGGTCAAATATATGGCCACCTCGCGCGTCGACCAGCTGCGTACACTCAAGGATGCCGGCATCCGGACGCCGCTGATGCTGATCCGCATCCCGATGCTCTCTGAGCTGGAGAGCGTGGTTGCTTACTCAGAGGCGAGCCTGCAGAGCGATATTACGGTGATCCGTGCGATCGACGAAGAGGCGAAGCGCCAGGGGAAGATCCACAACGTGATATTGATGATCGACCTCGGTGATCTGCGCGAGGGCTTCTGGGACGCGGAAGAGCTCGTGCGCGCCGCAGTGGAGATCGAAAAGGAACGCAAGGGGCTGCATCTGCTGGGCGTCGGCGTCAACCTGAGTTGCTACGGCTCGGTTAAGCCGAGCAAGCGCAATATGCAGGGCCTGGCCAGCCTGAGCGCCGACGTGGAGCAGGCCATCGGTCGCAAGCTGGAATACGTCAGCGGCGGCGCGTCGACCTCTGTTCCCATGGTGCTCGACGGGACGATGCCTTACCGCGTGAATATGCTGCGCGTGGGTGAGTTCGTGCTTACCGGCCAGATTTACGGCTGCTGCCCGGACTTCACGCATAAGGACGCCTTTACGCTCAGGGCGGAGGTTGTGGAGTGCCGCGAGAAGCCCAGCCTTCCCGTCGGCGAGCTGACGGTCGACGCCTTTGGCAGAGTGCGCGAATACGTGGACCGCGGCATTCGCCGCCGCGCCATCGTGGATATCGGCCGCGTGGACTATGGCGACTGTGAGGATATCAAGCCCCGAAGGAAGGGCGTGGAGGTGCTGGGTGCCTCGTCCGACCACACGCTGCTCGACGTGCATGACGTCGAGGGGGAGCTGAAGGTGGGCGATATCCTGGAATTCGACGTGAATTACGCCTCCACGGTCTATTTGACCGGCTCTCGCAGCGTACACGTTACGTTTAAAAGCAAAGAAGCGTAAAAAATTCCCCGGTTGGCCGGGGGTGTTCATAAGACGGTTTTGAAAGACAGACTGATTTGGACGCCTGGCTGACAGGTTTGGGTACAAAAGAGGAAGATGATTTGCACGGTCGGGTGCAGATCATCTTTCTTTTTTCAAAGAGCAGTTGAAAAGCGCCTCCTCCAGGGAAGAGACGCTTTATTTCCGTTATTCCTTTGCGTATAGCCGCCATACGTTTCGCCGATGGAAGCTAACGTGGCTGGTTCGTTTTTGCTGCCTTGAAAGGCGATGATTGTAATCTCTTCAAAGAGACGGTACGCTGCGAAGGCTCGCCCGACTCCGTTATTGGCACTCAGAATATCTGCCCCGGGAGCTCCAGCTTCTCCTTTTTCGGGAAGGCTTTGTCGAACGCCTCCACATCGGCGTCATCCACGTAGTAGCCCGCCGGCGTCTGGTAGACGCCGGTGATACCGTCAAGGTAGCCGGGGATCAGCTCCTTGCAGAGGAAAAAGGAATCGTCCGCGCCCTCCGGCAGGTCGTGATACCGGATACCGAAGTTCCGGGCATAGGCAAACCCGCTCTTGCCGTAAAAGCCGATGTTGCCCTCAAACAGAACCGCGCCGAAGCCCATCGCCGCCGCTTTCTCCAGACAAAAGTCCAGCAGCTTTTTGCCGTAGCCCTGGCGCTTTCGCTCCGGCGTGATGCAGATCGGCCCCATGGTCAGAATCGGGATCACCCGACCGTCGTCGGCATTGATCACCGTTTTCATGAACATATTCTGCCCGATCAGGCGACCGTCCTGCTCCATCACAAAGTCCAGCTCCTTCACGAAAGCCGGATCGTCCCGGAGTACATGGATTACGTAGTGCTCGCTGCAGCCCGGGCGGTAGACGTTCCAGAAGGATTCTCTGACGAGGTTTTCAACCGCGCTGCAATCTTTATGCTCTTCCGGGCGAATCGTATAATCATTTTCGTTCATCGTTTTTTATCCTTTCCAACATCGCTGCGTACAGATTCAGCAGCATAATGCTCAGCAGGATTCCGCCGAGAATATCCGTAAGCCAATGTACGCCGGAAATCAGCCTCCCGACGACCGTGATGGCGATGATTGCAGCGCAAATGGCTCGCAGCACCGCGCAGAGGGTTTTGCGCTTCCCGTACTTGCCGACAAGCGGGATGGCGCTGCCCATAATCACGCACACCAGCATCGTATGCGAGGACGGAAAAGAGACCTCCGGGCGGCTGCTTCCGGGCATGATGATCGGCCTATGGTTCACAACCGCAAGTTCAAAGAGAACGTAGAGTCCGATCAGAATGAGATACAGCACGCCAAGCGCAAGGAGCTCTCTGTCAACCTGAAGGATGCTTCTTCGCTTGACCCACTGGACCAGCCCCGCCATGGCAAACAGGAGCGCCGTGCCAATGGCTGCGACGCCAAGCCAGTCTGTGATCGCATACCAAAGCGTGTGGACGCCGATTTGTTCAAAGACGAACCGGTTTAAATGCGACAGCCCGATCCGCGTTTCCTCCGGGCCGATTGCCTGCACGTCGACGGTTTTCACCAGAACGATCAGCACCGCAAACAGCAGCCCGCTGATCCCGGCAGTAAACACATATTTCTTTTGGTTCATCAGTATCATCCTTTCAAAATCACTTGCCTGCAAGCAGATTCATTTTATGATTTCGTGGATGAAACCGCAAGAAACGCTCCTTCACGCGGCCGATACGGCCCGTGTCATTTGCTTTTCAGCAGCAAAAAACCTTTGATGAGCAGGATGCACAGGCAGAAAAACCCGGCATAGGGCTGCCTTGCCAGAACAAAAAGCGCGGTGCCGAGGATCGACAGCGCCATTCCGGTTACCAGACGGTGCTTGATCCAGTCCGGCTTGTCAAGACTGCTGAACGCGACCGTAAACAGCCCGTTGAGCACGGTCAGCCCAAGCGTTATGACGAACACGATCCACAGCCATCTGCTGATAGCCAAAGTAAACAGGGAGACAGAGGCGGCAGAGCCGCTCCCGACGTGTCCGAAGACGGGAAGAAACAGCAGCAGGACGGTCAGGAAGTCCAGAATGCCGCACAGGAGGGCAGTTTGTTTCTTTACGGATTCCTTCTTGTCCTGCTCGGCCAGCGTAACGATCTCTTCCGTGCCGATCAGTTCATCGATCGTGATGTGAAAATGCTTTGCAATTGCTTTCAGAGAATCGATGCTGGGGTATCCTCTGCCGGATTCCCACTTGGAGATTGCAGTCCGGGAGACGAAGAGCTTCACCGCCAATTCCTCCTGCGTCAGCCCTTCGTCTGCGCGCAGCTTCTGTAGTTTTTTGTGAAATTCCATTTCAGGTCATCCCGCTTTCCATAGTAAAACGCGCCGATTGCACGATCATCCCTTCAGTTCCAGACGCATGAGTACAAGCTCCTGCCATCCGTTCACTCGGGAACGAAAGCCCATCGGGTTTCTGCCATACTCCACAAAGCCCACGCTCTTGTAAAGGGCAAGGGCGTTTTTGTTCTCCGCCACCGCCTCCAGCTCAAGCTGTGTATAGCCTGCAGCGCGGGCGCATTCGATGCAGGCTTCTGTCAAAGCCCGCCCAATGCCAAGCCCCCAAAAGACTTTGTCAACGCTGATGCCGAACTCGGCGCGGTGCCTTACCTTCTCCTTCAGCCCGACGTGTGCGATTCCGGCTGTTCCGACGGCCTGACCAGCCACCTCCGCAATGATCTCGATCTCATCTGCACTTTCCGCTTTATTCTTTAGAAAGGCTGCTTCCTGCTCCGGGGTCAAGCTGTTTTCGTCCGGATAGGAGAGCAGATAATCCGTCTGGCTGTGGGTCAGATTGAAGATATCGAATACCGCCTTCCCGTCCGCCGCCGTGCCGTTTCGCAGGAGGCATTCCCGACCGTCCTTCAAGCGAATTGTTTTTTGATATTTCATAACCGAGCCTCCCTCACTTTTTTCTTGGGATTTGTCTTGTTAATTTGGCAATCTGTTTGAATTTTTTCTCTTTTGCCGTCCGATAGGCGTCGGCATCCTCGAACCAGGCGTTTTCCGCGCACAGTTTTTGATAGGACAGGAGCCGGGCTTCGGACAGCTCGCCCCGCTCCAGCGATGCCCGAACGGCGCAGCCGGGTTCCGTCCGATGAGTACAGTCCTTGAAACGGCAGCGCGCAGCCAGCGCATCGACGTCCGCAAAGGCGGCGGAAAGCCCTTCGCTTGCGTCCCATATGCCAAGCTCGCGCATACCGGGCGTATCGATCACTGTTGCGCCGCCGGGCAGCGCGATCAGTTCCCGGTGCGTGGTAGTATGCCGACCTTTGTCATCTCCCCGCAAGCCATTCGTCTTCTGCCGGTCCTCTCCCAACAAAGCATTGGTCAGCGTGGATTTTCCCACGCCGGAGGAGCCGACGAATGCAAGCGTTTTTCCTTCTGCCAGATAAGGGGCGATCGACTGACAGCCGTCCCTCTCCAAGGCGGAGACCGTGATGATATCGACTCCCGTCGCAACGCCTTGCACCAAAGCGAGCTTTGCCGGCAGATCGTCGCAGAGGTCGGCCTTCGTCAGCAGGACAACCGGCACCGCACCGCTGTCCCAGGCAACGGACAGATAGCGTTCCAGCCGACGGAGATTGAAGTCGTTATTCAGCGCCATACATAGAAATACGGTATCCACATTCGCGGCAACGATCTGCTCCGTTTTTGCACTGCCCGCCGCCTTGCGGAGAAAAACGCTTTTCCTCGGCAGTACCCTATGAATCACCGCCATATCGCCGCCGGTCAGATCTGCCATCACGTAATCGCCAACGGCAGGGAAGTCCGACGCGGTTTTTGCATCATACTGAAACCGGCCCGACACCCGCGCCTGCCGCGTCCCCGACGGGCTGACGATCTGATACAGACCTTTTTCCTGCTGGATGACGCGGCAAAAGGACAGACCCGGATATTCGCTGCAAAACGCCTCGTATCCAGGCGGTATGCTTTTCCAATACATCTTTCACACCTCGTTTTTTCTGATCCAGTCGTCCAAAAAATGCATCTGCTCTTTCGTGTGAAACCAGTGCTCACCATTTGCCATCACGGTCAGAGCGGCACGGTGCCTTTCGGCAAAGGAACGCACCGTCTCATAGCTCGTCAAGTTGTCGTTTTCTCCGTAAAGGATCCGCGTCGGCACATTCCAGCCGACGGGGTGGCTTCGCACATAGCAAAGATAATCCCAGGACAGTTCCGCGCCGAAATCGGTGCGGATCACGCCGTTGGCTTTCAGCGCATCCTCCGTTACATTTGCCCGCAGCATCATATCGCAGATCAGCTTTTCCATATCGACGATGGGCGAAATAAAGTATGCCTTGCGGAGCATACCGTCGATCCCGGCATTCATGCTGAAAAAAGCGCCGATGCTGTTGGCAATCAGAACGATGTTTTCATATTCGCTTTTCAACTTTTCTGCTGCGGCGTAAATCTCCGCACCGGTTTCCCAGGGTGTAAAGGTCTGATAGTCCAGACCGAAAACCTCGCAATCGGGAAACAGCGGCTGATAGTGCGCGCACTCCGCGGCACTGCCGCCTTTCCCGTGAATGTATAATACCAAATCCTTCATAAGTCATCTCTTCCTGTCCGGATGAAGTGTCCTTCCTGAATTGCAGCAAATGTTGCCACCGTACAGACGAGAGGTGCGCTGTATTCCAACGCTGCGGCCGGCAGCGTCAGCGGCAGAACGAACAGCAGAATGCCCGTAACCTTATTCATCACCGTATGCATGGCGACAAACCTTTTTTGAATCACATAGCCGGATATCATGTTTATCATTTTGATCAGCGCAATGAGAACGATCCAAATCCATAACCACAACGGAACGGCAAGGCTGGGCAGCAGCTTCCACAGGCATACCGCGACAAGCACAAAATCGGCGGTGGTATCCAGCTTCGCGCCGAGCTCGCTGACCGTGCCGGTTTTTCGCGCCACAGGTCCGTCGATCATATCGGTGAATCCCGCAGCAAGGTACAAAACGAAAAACGATAGGGAAAAAGCCGGACAGAACAGTAAGGCGACGCTGCACAGAATGCGCGTACCGGTGATGAGATTGGCCAACCCTGCCTTGGCATTCATACTTTATTGCTCCTTCTTCAGGCAGGCCGTCACGAAATCGATGGGGATATCCATCCGGGCGGCCGTCTCCTCTGCCGACAAGCCCTGCTCCATAAAGCGGAGAATCACCGCGTCAAGCTTTTCCCCGACCTCAATGATATGCCCGTCCGGGTCATAGAAACGGACGACGCGCTGGCCCCAGCGGTGCTCAAACAGCGGATGTATATGGCAGATATCAAACTGTTTCAGACGCTCGCAGAAAGCGTCTATATCCTCTTCTTCAAAATAGAGCTCTCCCGCGTTGTGCGGCAAAACGACGTTGTCCGTTCGGATAAATGACGTCCATGTATCAAGGGCCTGCAGTACAAGTCCGCCGTCCAGGGTAACGTTCGCGCCAAAGTCCGCGACAACCTTCATCCCCAGCACATCATGATAGAATTGCCTGCTTTTCTCCATGTCCGATACTGCGATCAGTGTGCTTGTATATTTCATTTCCGGCTTAGACCTCTTTTAACGGCACCCAGATGCCGCTCTCATAATCCGGCGACCGGGGATCTCCCGCGGAGTACACCTCCAGCGTCGCCATATCGTTCGCCTGACGTTTTTTTCCCGCCGTCGGGAACCATTCCTGCCAGACATAGGTATTCAGCGTTTGAAGGGAATCCGGCATGACGCCTTTTGCGGTAAACGCCGCCCGACTGCTCGTGGGGGAGGCGGACAATCCAAACCCCTCCGACACCGCGCCGCCCTCCGCCGGCCCGGCAATCCGGCAGGCAGAGTCGTTTTGCCTCAAGCATCGGCGCAGTCCGGCGAATCAAATTCAGTGAAGACCTTCCGCGCAAGCGCGTGCGCAGCTTCCGTTTCTGCTGACCGCAGGCAGCGGACCGGGGGGTTCCTTCTGCGCCGGCTTTTCCGCACGAGGGAAAGCCGATTGACACCAGGCAAATAAAACGGAGAACGCCCGATCGAAATCAAATCCATCCGGCAGTTCCGCCAACTCCAGCACCTGCCGATCCTCCGCCGAAACCGCTTCCTTGAGTGCCTCCTTCGTGAGGATAAAGCGACCGCTCTCCAGATAGTGCAGATTCTGCATCAGAAAAAACACGCCTTTGCAGGTGCCGCGAAACGCCGCGGCATTTCTCTCCCGGTCGGCGTGGATATAGCGATGGCAAAGCTCGTGATACAGATTCCCCAGGCTTAGCTTGACATAGTTGACTTCGTCCTCCCGTGTCGCAGAGGGAAGATAGTCCGTCAACACGCCGAACAGGTCTTTCGTCGTATGGCGAAGCTGGCAGAGCTCCAGGGGATTCCAGCGAAGCAGCTCGCCCTGGCCGCAGATAAACCCGCAGGACTTCTCATAGAAACCAATCGTATTCAGAATCTCCCGATACCGATCCATGTCCTGAATCCATAGCCGATCCAGGATCACCATCACGTCAATATCGCTGTTTTCGTTGGCTTCCCCGCGCAGATAGCTGCCCTGAAGGCCAACGTACAGCAGACGCGCTCCGAAGACCGCGCGGCAGTTCGAGATCAGGGAATTGATATAACTGTCCAGATCAAGTATCATGCTTTCACTCCATAGACACGAACAAAATGCCGGCTGAACGCTTCCGCCTGCGCCATGGCCTCTTCCGCTTTCTCCGGCTCGCGGTCGCTGAGGTGGATGAGCGCCGAGATCGGCGCGGTGTAGGCGAAGGCCAGCATCGCGGGATCGTCCCGGCGCAGGAGTCCCTTGCCCATCATGCCCGCGAAGATCTGCGTGAACATATCCTTCAGACCCGTGAGAAAATACTTCGTCGCCAGATCCCGCGCGCGGTCATCACGAAATTGCTCGATGGAAAGCAGCTTGCGGGACTTCACAACCTTTTCGTCGTGAATCGTGAAGCTTACCATCTGCATCGTCATGCCCACCAGCCCATCCAAAGAATCCGGTACGGGAGGCAGGCGCTCTGAAGAGCCGAACCGCGCCTCGTAATAGGCGATCAGTTCGTCCAAGAGTGTATTCCAAATCTCCTCTTTGCTCTCGAAATGGCGGTACATGGCGGATTTCACAAGACCGAGAGATTCTGACAGCTCACGGATATTTGTGCCGGCATAACCGTTTTGAGAAAACATCTCCAAAGCCGCCGCAAGTATTTTTTCCTTTGTATCCTTCGCCATAAAACACCTCGTAAAAAATTGTGATCGTTCGTTCTCGTATTATAGAGAACGAACGATCACGTGTCAAGTATTTTACGACGTCCCCCGTTTACCGGGGGACTTTTTGCGCGTTTTTTATTCCTTGAACGCTTTCTTGAGCGCCGGAACGATCACCAGGGCGAGACAGCCGCCGATCAGAGCGGTAACGATCTGCGGCCAGGAGAACTGCAGCGCAACGGGGGCGGGGAGCTTGCTCATCGGAATGAGCAGCTTGACGATCACGACGAACAGCACCGCAAACTTGCACAGCGCGCCCACCACGACGGAGACGATGCCGCCGGCATTGCCCTTGACGGACTTGCTCAGCGCGCAGAGAATCAGTACGTACACCAGATTGCCCAGCGCGATTGCCGGGGCAAGCCAGATCTGCGGCGCGATGCCGAGCAGATAGGCAAAGAACGGGGAAACGATCGCAACGATGGAAGCGCTCGCGGGACCGCAGAACAGCGCCGCTACGGCAAGCACCAGGTTCACGCAGGAGCCGGTGATAAACTGGTTGCCCAGCGGCTTGGTAGCCGCCTGCAGCGCAACGAGCAGCGCAATCAGAATCGCGGTACGGGTCAGATTTTTAGTATTCATTGAGAAAACCTCCTTGCAAAATTCACCTTACTATACTATACTGTGGTCAATCATTCTGTTGCAAATGCAACAAAAGGAGAAAAAGATGGACAACTATTTGCTGCTGCTGGAGCGTATGCCGATTTTTGCCGGTTTACGCGGGGAAGAAATTGCGGCGCTGTGCCGTGCCGTCCGATGCCACAGTGCATACTATGAAAAGGGAAACGTGATCTGGCATCGGGACGACCGCGTTAACTCCGCCGGGATCGTGCTGCGCGGCTGCGTGCAGGCGGAGCGCAACGGCGCAGACGGGACGCTGCATATCGTGGCACGCCACGGCGTGGGCGCCTTGTTTGGGGACGTACTGATGTCGTCGCGGCTGCAAAAAAGCCCGGTGGACGTTGTTGCCGCACAGGACAGCGAGGTGCTGTTCCTGCCGCTGGCGCGCATCATGCAGGACCTGGACGTGAGCGGCGGGGAAGCGGTGGTGCGCTTCCGACTGAACCTGCTTGCGGAGATTTCGGATAAGTACTGGGCGCTTTACCGGCGGCTGAACTATCTGAGCGCGGGAACGATGCGCGCACGGATCGCGCAGTATCTGCTGCAAATGCGCGACGAGTGCGGCAGCGACAGCTTTTTGCTGCCGCTTACGCGCGAAAACATAGCCTCGGAGCTGGGGGTCAACCGCAGCGCGCTGTGCCGCGAGCTGGGGAAGATGCAGCGCGAGGGACTGCTTGCGGTCAAGCAAAAGCACTTTACGATACGCAATGCTTCTGCCTTGGAGCAGTTGGCCGGATAATGGATGTTGCAATCCGGCGGGAATGGGATTATGATAAACGCAGCTTTTTTGGCAAAGACGGCTTTGCGACAAGGGGGATAGAATATGGATAAGGAAAAACGAAGCGCGGTCATTCGCGCCACAGCGAATAGAGTAGCAGACAATTACCGCGCGTGCGAGGTCCCGATGTACGGCGACGCGCTGCGTCTGCCCAGCCGCGAGGCGATCATCGAGATCATCCGCGATTTTCAAAAGCTGCTGTTTCCGGTTTACTATGGGGACAGGGATTTGCTCAAGCTGCCGCCGGAGCAATACAGCGCACTGCTGATGGAGCATATCTGCGACAAGCTGACCCGTCAGATTGCGCTGACGATGGAGGAAAGCCCGGAGAATGCGGCGCACGCCGGCGAGGTTTGCAACGAGCTGATCGCCTGCCTGCCACAGATCCAGACGACGCTGATGAAGGACCTGTTTGCCAACTTTGACGGGGACCCCGCCGCGTACAGTATGGAGGAGGTCATTCTGTCCTATCCCGGCTTTTTTGCCATTTTTATCTATCGCATTGCGCACGAGCTGTACGTGCGCAAGGTGGCGATGATCCCGCGTATCATGACGGAGTTTGCCCACTCACAAACGGGGATCGACATCAACCCCGGCGCGACGATCGGGGACTACTTTTTCATCGACCACGGCACCGGCATCGTCGTCGGCGAGACGACGATCATCGGCAATCACGTCAAAATGTATCAAGGCGCGACACTCGGCGCGCTTTCGCCGGCGGGACTGCGCCCGGCGCCCGGCGAGCGCCGCCATCCCAAGGTCGGCAACAACGTAACGATCTACGCCGGGTCCACGCTGCTCGGCGGTGCGACGGAGATCGGGGACAACGTGGTCATCGGCGGTAACGCCTTTTTGACCTCCTCGGTCGAGGCAAACACCACCGTCAGCATCAAAAAGCCGGAGATGACCTTTCGCGGCAAGCGCAGACCGCGGGAGGATGCGGAAAACTGAGGGCGCGCCTGTTGTGTTTCACAGAGCAGCTGCATACTCCAAAATGCATAAAACAAAAGCCTTGAAACCAACGGTTTCAAGGCTTTTTTGCGCAGGAATACGCAGAGGCGGAAAATCACGGTGAGAGCGCCGGAAAAAGAGTTCTGCGGCTCATTGTGCGAAACGGGGAGATGACGATTTCTTTTCATAAAATACCAGCGTCATTTTTTCGTTGACGACCTCGGTTTTTCCCGTTTTTTCATAGCCGAGTTTTTCATATAGATGGCAATTACCCGCTTCTTCCAGAATGGTGTCAAGAAACCATCTTTCAATGCCGGGATGCAGACGCTCGATTTCCAGCAGTGCAGCTTGTGCAATGCCTTTGCCCTGATACTGAGGAAGAACACACAGAGCGGAAATCCGTCCGAGCCTGTTCTCCTCATCTGTATGAATCCTCACCGCGCCGACGGCGGTATCGTCCAGCATAAAAATGTAGCCGATGGTACCGGCCCTCGTATACTTGTGAAAAACCGTCGCTTTGCTTTCCAGATATGGATTTGAGCTGTCATCACGGTACTTTTCATACAATGGCAGGAAGGCCGCCCGTTGTATTGCGAATACAGAATCAGTATCGTGCGCCCGAAAGCGTGAAACCTTAATATGCATAGCTTTGCTCCCTCGTCGATCCCGGTTTGACAAAACGATTATAAAGGAAAATCCTTGAATCCCAACGGATCCAAGGATTTTCCTTTGTTGGCGCGGAAGAGAGGATTTGAACCTCCGCGGCGCTTTTTACACGCCCTACTCCCTTAGCAGGGGAGCCCCTTCGGCCTCTTGGGTACTTCCGCAAGCCGAAATTAAAAATGTGAATCGTTTGGCGGAGAGAGTGGGATTCGAACCCACGGATGCTTTCACATCGCCGGTTTTCAAGACCGGTGCCTTCAACCGCTCGGCCATCTCTCCGTGTTGAAAACCCTGCGACGGTCCTCCAAACGCAAGTGATATATTACCACATACGGTGAGCGCTTGTCAACTGAAAAAGTGAAAAAATGGAGATTCTTTTGCGCGACGAAAGAAGAGCGCCCGCCGCGGCGGACGCTTTCTTTTGGGCGCTTGATCATTCCATGCCGACGACCCGGTAGCCGGCGGCCTCTACCGCGGCGCGGAGCGCGGCGCCCTCCACCGACGGATCCGCCGTAACGGTGGCGGTTTTGGCGGAAAGATCCACCGTTGCGCTGACGCCCGGCAGTGCGTTGAGCGCTTTTTCCACTGCGGCGGAGCAATGGGTGCACATCATGCCCTCGATGGTTAAGGTGTGTGTTTTCATTTGGCATCATCCTTTCAAGCATTATCTCTGCAGCCAGCTTAGCACACGGCGGGCGGGAAAGTCAACGCTTATCGCCGGCGTGGAACAAAAACGCCATCAAAACCCCGAATACCACCGCCGCGGCAATTCCGCCGGCAGTGGCGCTCAGCCCACCGGTCAGCACGCCCAGCCAGCCCTTTTCCGCCACCGCCTTCTCCACGCCCTTGGCCAGCGAATGACCGAAGCCAAGCAGGGGAACGGTCGCGCCTGCGCCGCCCCAGCGCACGATCCTGTCGTAAAGGCCGATCGCGGAGAGAAACACGCCTGCGACCACGTAGCTGGTCAGAATGCGCGCGGGGGTAAGCTTCGTCTTATCAATCAAAATCTGCCCGATCGCGCAGAGAACGCCGCCGCAGACGAACGCCTGGAAATACTCCACTCAGGTATCCTCCTTTCCGGCGGCGAGAATCACGGCGTGGCAAATGCCCGGCACGCTCTCGCCCTGGCATGAGGAGACCGGAGAGAGCAGCGCGCCCGTGGGAGCAAAGACGATGCGCCGCCATTTACCCTCGCGCATACCGCGCAGCAGATAGCCGTTGAGCACCGCCGCCGAGCATCCGCAGCCGCTGCCGCCGCAGTGCATATCCTGCTCTCGCAGGTCAAAAAGCAGCAAGCCGCAATCGTAATAGTTCCTGCGCATATCGAGGCCGTCGCGAGCAAAGAGGTCCACCAGAATATCGTGTCCCAGCCTGCCCAAATCACCGGTAAAAATGGCGTCATAGTCGGCCGGAGACGTGCCCGTATCCCGAAACAGGGTGCGCAGCGTGTGATACGCGGCGGGGGAAGATGTAATTATAGGACAATAAAAGAATACGATGACTTTTACACACATTCATTGACTAGAAAACACACGATCGTTCTGCGCGCACACAGCTTGTGCAGAACGGAAGTTTCTTATAAAAACGAGCACACGTACCACTAAAATAAACTCCGCTCAGAACGCGATTAAATGCGTCTGAAGGGAATCTGGCGAAAAAGAAAAGGCAGGTCATGAGACGTATAATCTCATGCCTGCCTTAAACTTTTCGCACTTTTAGACAACTTTCATTTTTTTGCGAAACACACACCCAAAGTCTCACAAAAAATGTCAAATGAAACCCCTCAAATACCTAACCGCCAAAATGAAGTACAGCGGAAATAACGCCCGTTGCGATCAACGTGCACACCGCTGAAATGATGGCGACTTTTATAGAGTTCACATTCTTTGCAACCTGCTGATAAGGCTGGTTTGCTGTCTCATTCACCTTTTCGGAAAGCTTGCTGACCTGCTCGTTCGTGTCGTTTACCTTACCCTCGATCGTACCGACTCTGTTTGCGATTACTTCAACAGAGGATGCGATCTGATAGATCGCTTTCTGCTCCTTCTGCATCTCCTTCATATCCGCTTCCAGATCGTTGATACGATGAGTGTTTGATTTTGACCGTTGCTCTGTCTCGATCAGCAAAGTCTTTTCCTGTTCTGTCATCAGAAAGAACCTCCTTTGGTTTTAGTTCTCTACCTTTGATTCCACAACAGAGGCGATTGCTTTATTGCTCTCAAGAATCTCCTTCATGTCTGCCAGCGCATCATCCACATAGCTGCAAAACAGCTGGAACGGGATGACATTGGCAAGCCATGGCATCCGCTCGCAGAATTCGGAGTATACTATTGAGAGTTTTAACTTGCCGGTGCCAGAGCCGAAATCGCGTTCAGCTAACAGCACCGCCTGCAGAAGCCAGCCTTTGATCTGTTCGTACTGCTCCTGCTTGCTCTGTTTACAAAACTTGGTTACCTTGATAACCGCCGCGCTTACGACGATTAGCGCGAACACTATCTGGTACCAGTACTCTACGATAAAATTCATAGGTGCTCCTTTCAGATAGCCGGACTCTGCCAGCTGTCGTCCACAAACTCCGCGAACCCGTTTGCCTTGGCAGCGTCATAGGTAATATGCCCATCCGTATGATCAGATTTCGCCATGTTTAAATAACACGAACACACTGTTCCATGCGCAGTCCACGGCAAACCAACCATAGCACTGATCCAAGGCAGTGATCCGACGTACCCCTCGTGCACACAATAGAACGCGAGAAGTAAACCTCCCACTGTTACCACCCATAGCAGCTGACGAATGTCGGAAATCAGCTGTTTGGAGTAATCTATTTTCCTTTTCTTCCTATTGGCAACACGTCTGCCATTTTTAGCAGTGTTCATGGCACATCACGCCTTGCCAAGCCAGCGTGCAAAGCGGTAGAAGAGACTGGCGATTTGTTCGCGCGTGGTCGTGTCGCGCCACGCATACATGGTATTACCGTCTTCGTCTTTGCCGACACCATTAAACATACCGATGCCAACAGCCCAATCTCTTGCATCCTTGCTCCAAGCAGCAGGAAGCCCACCCTGCAATTCCTTGCGGTACATTTCCATGTACTCTTTCCACTGTTCGTAACTCTGTTCGTAACTCATTTCTTCATCCTCCTTCGCTTCCAGCCGCGCATTCACGTCGGCTGCGATCTTCGGGTGCAGTGAGTACAGATACGCTCCGGGGCACGCCTTATTCGCAAACCAACGATGTACGGTCATATTCTGCTTGTTTGTCTGCCCGATCAGGCTCTTGTCACCTTGCCACAGAAGCTTGGGGATGTGGTTGCGCTGACAGATATCCACAAGCAAACTGATCAGGGATCGATATGCTTTATCTGAAACGTGCCATCCTGTCTCGGCGCCGCCGTCGTTCGCCACCTCGATCGTGATCGCGCGATTGTCGTTGGAACTGGAAGATGTGCACCACGAACGGTTCGCCTCTTCCACATAAAGCCCGATACGCCCATCGGAATCGATGCCGTAGTTGCTGCTCGCCCTCATGCTCTTGTTCTGGAACAGCTGGCCGCACCTCTCCACGCTCAGATTACCCGCCATACAGTGGATGCTCACCGTGTCGATGATGTGCGTCCGCTTGCCGGAGTGATTGGGGGAGAGGATCACCACGTCGGCCAGTGCGCTGTTCTCACCGCTTGCGGCAGCTTTCTGCTCAGCGACCTTCTGCTCGGCCGCGTTTTTTGCCGCAACTGCTTCAGCAGAATACTTGTCATAGTATTGCTGCCCGTAAGAAGCACGCTTTCTTTGCACGGCATCGCTCTGATCTCTCGGCTTTTCAAATTGCAGCAGGATCAGGTCGGACGCCTCGCGCACAGACTTGGCGTTCGTCAGCTTCGTTGCCAGACCGTACGCTCTTAGCTCTCCAAGCAGATATTCCATCTGCATGGTCAGGTCGCCAATAGACGTGCCTCTTTTCCGCGCAAAATTGTAAAGGTCGCGTTTCCGCGACCAGTACGTCCATTGCGCAAGGCCGTAACCGGCCTTGTCGTAGATGAAGTTTTTATAGGTACCTTTATCAACCGCCTGCGTATAGGTATCATCAGTATACCCAAGCGACCGCTCAAATGTGTTCTGCAGGCTCTTGGGATTCAGTCCGCTCTCTGCAAAAAGATTCCCCATCAAACCCGCGACGCCGAAATCATTCAGACCAGCAGATTTCAAATAGCGCCAGATTTTTTCGTCGGCGTTCATGCGAGCCACCTCCTCGATAAAAGCATTGTTTTATAATCAGACAATCTTGTAATGCGGCTTCTCTTCGCCGAAAAACCAATAACGAAGATAATCGTCAAACACGATTGCCACGACAGATAAGCCAACCCACGCAAAATAGAACGGTAGACAGACTTGCCCCAAAATGTTAAGATGGGGTCCAGAATAATCCCAGACTCCCAGCTTCAACCATATATTCACGATAACGCCGGTGATAAACTCAAGGCAGGTCACCAACGTTCCGCCGATTAAGGCTTGCCACACGATTCCTAATTCCCACGGGAAAAGCTCGTTGATTAAACCAATAGAAACAAAGCACAGTCCACCGAGAATAAACATGGATGGATGACTGTGCCCACGCCAAAGCATCTCAATGCCGACATAAATTGCGCCACCGATAACAGCGAGCACGAGCAGCTTGAGACATATCTTTAGCCGCTTCATATTAGTTGCTGAGCTTTGCCATGATAGCGTTCATCTGAGCCTGTGCAACAGCAAGCTTTGCGTTCATCTCAGACAGATACGGTTCAGGCAGAGTCATACCATATGTGACAGCGGAGATTTCTTCAGCGCCGTCTAAAGACTGTACATACGCCTTTAGAGCGTTGTGATAAGTGGTCTGGGTTGTAATAAGTGTTTGCGCCGCAATGTAGATTTGGGCAATTTCAGTGGCTGTGTAGATACGGCAGACGCCACCATCCGATTGATACGGGAACTCTGTACCGCAAAGTTCAACGACGCGGAACAGGTTTGCGATATTTGCTTGGTCTTCGATGCTAAGATTAAAATGAACAGCCCCCTGTGTCAGTTCCAAATCAATACCGGCAACAATGATGGCATTGCAACTCTTGGAGATTTCTGCAATCTTTGCTGCCTTGATAACAGCAAGAGAGTCATCCTCTCCGACAATCTCAACTACGTCCTCCATCGTGACCCAGTCGCGTTCGACGGCCTTCAAAAGACCATTCATGTCGATAACGCCAGACTGGTACATAGCTTTCAGTTTTTCTTTCATCGGTTACACCTCCAGCGCAGAAAGAATCAATTCGTCAACGAGGTCGCGCTGATGGGCAACCAAAGCACCACCGTCACATTTGGCAACGACTACGGTGTCAGCACCTTCGATGTCAGAATGACCTACGAGATTGTAGGGCGTGCTTCTAAAGGCGACGCCGATAGCTTCGTCTTTAGTGGTCGGGGCGAAGCTGCCACTCTCAGTAATTTTGATGTACAGAACAGAGTCGGCCATACCAAGCTCGGTTCCGTCCAGTGTGATAATTCGATACATTTAAGCGACCTCCTTTGCTCCTACCAGCTTTGCGATGTGTCGGAGCGTATCAATATCGGCATTGAAGAAATCGTTGTTCCACAGCCAGAAGTCTGCGTACTCGATGCGCTTGTACGGCTGACAAGTGTGGTCATCCCAGACCTTGTCCCACCGGTTCTGATAGTTCGCATCGCGCTTGGCAAGCGTCTTTTGTATGGCTTGTGTCAGCTTCCCACGGAGCATACCTGCACCGTCATCGTCACGAGCAAAGAACTGATGTGCGTTCTCACTCGTTACAACACAGAGCAGCTTGCCATCGTGGAAGATATACCCACCATTTTCTTCACATACAGTCATAGCGGGAAGATTTACCTCACCGCAAATTGCTTTGCCCTTGAAGCGTCTATGCACAACGTATTTCATCCTTTTTTCCTCTTTCTCTAAAAGTTTTCAATTCGCTCCGGCGAGAAGCCGAAAATCGAATAAAAAAGCCTACACAACCGAAGCACACGCTTGTGATCATCGTAGGACTCGAAGTATGCGAGCATTCCGTTTACGGAAGTCCAGAGGTCGTCGTATGACATTTCTCCATGATTTCTTTGGCGTCTCGGTCAGACTGTTGATGCAGGATTAGACGCGGAAAGCCGGGGCGACGCCACTGGAAAGCCATGCGTAGTCACCGTACCCGCTGCCGTTCGCGTTCACAGTGCAGAAGCCGGCGTCGTCGTCGTAATAAGGAGAACGCACCCACCACCAAGCAATGACACTTGTTGCGCTGTGACGGTATTTCACCTTCGAATTTCCAGCAGAGTAATAAGCATACTGCGCCTGATAGTTCTTTTCTGCAGAGTTCGCATAGTTGCTGTGTATGCCGAAAATCTCATACTCAGCCAGCAACGGAAGGTAGTCCACTGATGTAGTGACATTGGATGCTCTATTTGTGCCGCCGCCCGTGTTATCCGTGTAGATAGTCATAGGCTGCATCACAGCACGGAGGTCAGACGGAAGCGCCGCCATCAAGGTGTTTGCAACAGGGTTGGTCGCAGTCGTAGCGGTAGCATCTCCATTGTTCGTATTCGTTGAACCAAGTACGTCATAGCGAAGGTCACAGCCCTTCCAACCACCAGAGTTGGTGTTAGAACTATGGTTCATATTGAAATACTTGGTGCCATTGGCGTAGCTGTTACCATATCCACCGTCAATGAGGCAGATATCCGTGCCACCGCTCAGCGCAGTCTTGAACGTACCAAAGTCAATACCGGTCGCACCGTTGTGGTTAAAACCGATGATGTAAACGTAGTAAGTGCCACTCACAGACTGCGTGCCAACAGTACCACTCACAGCGACAGCCTTACGGTCACCGACCGCCCAGTAGCTTGCGCCTGTTCCAGAAACACTGTGGATAGCCGCCCAAGAGTTATCGTTCAGCGTAGCAAGAATAAACTCAGCCTTGACCGTAACAGTTTTGCTTGCAGGCGCGGTATAGTTCGTACCAGCAGTACAACTCACAGTGATAGTGGCTTCACCGTTTGTCTGATTGACATGAGAAACGGTGACTGTAGTCCCGCTACGAGTAACAGTGGCAACTCCTGCCGCGCTGGAAGAAACGCTCAATGTGCCATCGTAGTTACCGCCGATAGTGAATGTATCAGTGAGCGTAGTCAGGTTAAGCGTAATGCTTGTCTTGCTCACAGTCAGCGTACCGGTTGCCTTGCCAATAGACCACGAGACATTCTTGGCGGTAGTTGTTCCATCAGACCAGCGATAGTCGGTCTTTGGCGTGAACGAAGCAGTATAACTGCCTGCGTTCGTACCGGAAGTTGTACCGCCAATCGTCATATAAGTCGTGTTATAATTGCTCCAACTCGGAGACTGAGAAGACTTATTGTAGGTCAGTGTACCACTCTGGGCTGGTACGCTCGCAATCGTAATACGGTTTGCTGTACCAGTCGTCCGCTGAGACGTAGAGGCGTTGATGCCGCCGTCCGTGGTCTCTGGGAAGAAGGCAATGTAATACTTCGTTCCGTTCGTCAGACCGGTAATCGTCAACGGTGTGCTGGAATATTGGTTGCGTGTCGTGACCTTTAGCGTATAAACGGCGCTTGAATCATCCTTGCTGGTAGGGTAGCTGCCGCTCTTCACAACAATTGTGGTGCTTGCCCACGATGCCAGAGTCACGCCATCGGCAGAGATAGAAGCAGAAGGGTCAGTCCACTTAACGGTCATCTTACCGTTGCCTGCTTCAGAAGAAGCACTCATGCCGGTAACATTCCAGCTTGTGATGCCTGCAACTTGAACGGTCGGAATCGCATTGAATTCGTCATCCGTGCTGTCAGTGTAGGCATTTGCAGTTGTGTAGGGGAAGAACTTATAGTAATACTTCGTTCCGTTGGACAGACCACTGTCACAGAAGTAAGTATTCTTATAAGCGTCTCGTGTTTTACTATCGAGAACGATAGTGCCGTCGCGACGGCTTGTAGGCGCGGAGCCTGCCTTACGAACAAGCAGGGTGCCGCCCCAAGCAGCAATCGTAGAACCTGCCACAACGAGGTCATCGGGGTCAGTCCACTTCACATAGACTTTTCCAGAAGAAACCTGCGTGGTAATACCGGAGACAGCCGCAAGTGTCAGACCACCACTGCCTGAACCTGCGCCGCCGGGGAAGTTAGATAAAATAGGCATTTTACCACTCCGTTTCTATTTTCCTTCTTATGCATCATACGGACTGATTCCGTCCGGATAGTCAAGGGCGTAAACTTCAATAACATACGTCCCGTCTATCGTTCGAGAGTTTGTACTGTTGTATCGCTTGTAAATATTTACCACCCCATCAGGGGTAATAGAGTAACCAAAAACACCGTAGCCCGTCGTACCGACATTTTGTGACCAGACAGAAACATCTGAACAGTAATGAGTGATTTTCAGCGAACCGGTATAATTAGATGTTGCGCCCCTTGCCGCATAGAGATTAACAAAAAACGCATCTGAGCCATAGAAATATCCAGCGCGCTTCCCGGCCTTATCTCGAACGCGCACATAGATTATTTTTTTGCTAGTCCATGCCGCTGGACCAATACTGAGTGTGGTCGCGGGGATGGCGGCAGTAGAGGTGATGTTGTATAAGGTCAGTTCCTGAGACCCAAGAAGCGTCCAACCTCGTGCGGCGCCAGTGATTAACTGACCGCTTTTGTCCAACGCAGTATATCCGTTAGCCAAAACCTCTGGCGTTACTGTTACCACAGAGGTATCGATGAGTACGGTCCCGTCAGATAATTGTACTTTGTTGTTTGCCATTCTCGTCACGCTCCTTAACCGATGGTGACAGTTTTACCTCCAGCAGCATTGTCGGAATAGGCAACGGGGATTGCCGCAACGGTCACCTGAGCAATGTAGTTGTATCCCTGCGTTGTATTGGGTGTAACTACCTGCTGCGCGAAGGTTGGCGTCACGCTCTTTGTTTCTGCGTTGACCTCTTCCGTGCCGGACATGCTGCCTTCCACGCCAAGAATCGTAATGCCCTGGCGGATGTTTTCCGCGACGATCTTCGCCTGTTCGGTTGACGCGATGCCAACCCTTCCGGAACCGTCATGATAACCCTGCGGTACGACATACTCGCCATCCTTCGTGGCAATGTTGCCAGACACAGCACCACGGTTCGGCATAGAACCTGTAACCTTAACACCATTGACATACGCTGTCTTGCCGGTAAGAATTTCCGCAGCAGCTGCATTGGCATCGCTGGTGTCCGCATCATAAGTATTTGTACCCGTGATCTGTGCGCCGCTCTTGTCATGTGCAGTGACATTCTTTGCAAGCTTGTCCGGGGTAATAGTATCCTGAGTAAGGTCAATCAGTACGGTGCCATCACTCAGGACGATCTTGTTGTTGTAAGTGTTAGGCATACTTTTATCCTCCTATAATCACAGTGTTGCCCCCGGAATCATTTCCGGTGACATAAACGGGAATTTCCTTGACTTCAATATTTCGATCCAGGTATTTTTGTGATGTCTGCATCATAATGTCCGCGCCGATCTTCGGCGTGATGGTATACAATCCATCAAAAGCTGGAAGGTCTTGCCATGAGGCGTCCCCGTCCTGATTGCTGTTTTTCATAAGCACCTGACCAACGGTGCCGCCAGAAGGCATTTGGCTTCCAGAACCGGAGCTGACCGCCTTCCATACCGAATCGTCGCTGTCAAAATAGTAGAGAGCGCCGCTGACCATCCCAGGCTCTGACCCGCTGTAGATATAAACAGTGCCTTCGTCGACCATCTCATCCTTTGAAGACACCACGTCAATCGCAGCCACGTCTTTAATTGCTTCCTCTAAATCGGCCTTGGTTGCAATGTCTTTCGGTCGCAACCGAGTTTCCACGCCGTCATTGAAATACCGCAGCATATCGGCGGTAATCGCAGTTACAGGAGCGCGCATACCTCCACCAGATCCGTTATCAAAGTCAAAGAAGACATGTCCGGTATCCGTGCAGTAGTACATATGCCCGCCATGTATTTCATGCGGGAGATTTCTTTCCTCACCGAACAAGAGCTTAAACGTCAAGTACATCACCCCTTTCCGAATATTGATAAGAGCGACTGATCACTCAGTCGCTCCTTGAATAAAAGAACTATTTGCTTGTAGTTAAACCATAAAGATTGGCGCAAGACCTAACGAAAACGTTGCAGAAGCACCATATCACACCCACGCCATCCGCAAAGGCTTGGGTTATCTCCGCCAAAAAGTATTGATGCGCAATATGACTCGTACTCACGCATATTGCATTACCGTTATAGTAAATAACATTACCAGCTCCACTGCAGTCTGTCATAGCTGGAAGATTTACATTCCCGCTTATCGACACACCTTCTTTATCTCATAGCCTCCGTTCAGCCAAGCAGCACAATGTCAACAGGAATGTCCATGTCCGGTAGTTCGCCGTCTGCCGCGATTGTAAGACTCCCAGCCTGCTGCCCTATGATGGCTAATTGAGCCTCGCGCGCAGCCTGCCGCTGCTCATATGTCGCACTTTGCGCAACGGCAATCTCCCCATTCTGGTCTGCTTTTAAACCGGACACACTGATTGTTTGCGTAAACGGAGCCTCTACTCCAGCCCAGCCACTTTGCAGTAAAGTCGCTGAAATATGCCCACTCATGTCCGCCTTGCCACCAAGCGCCGCGTCGATCTTATGCATGTTGGAGTTAGTCGCCCCCGCGACTTCTCTGCGCCAAGTTTGAAACCTAACAGAGGCGTCATCTGTTACATACAGATTGTAATTACTTGTTGTTGCCATTTGATGCCGCCTTTCTACTCTATCTGTTTAAAACGTACCGCATTCAAGCGCCGCCAAGACAGTACTGTCAATATCGTCCTGCGTTGAAAACGATGCGCTTTTATAGAACGTTGCAACATTTGTATCCGGATCAACCACTACATCTGTCACTGCGTTACCATCCCCGACAACTGCAATGCCACCAACACCGAGAATCGTCGCGGGATCTGCGGCTTCCCATTCTGTCGGCTGCCCGTATGCATCGACGGCCTTGATAACAGCAATATTTCCGACTGACGCCCTTGTGATGCCAAGATCAAAAAAGCGCACAATCGTTGTATCGGTTTTCGCTTTGATAGTAGGCGACAATACTTTTGCATGAATCATACGCCGTCCTCCTGGAACAACGTCCATCTCATGAGCATCTCAACAGGAGCGATTTCAAGATCGTCACCATTCGTAAGCGTTGGCCTGATATCCATCCAAAAGATGTATCCTTCCCGGAACTTCGTGGTATCCTCTCTCGACCACGGAATGTAAATCGTATCGCCCGAACGCTGCACATCGCCGGTTCCGTCTGATTTCCAAACGCACTTCTTGACCGGCACCCCGTTCTTTTGCTGCCCAAATACGATTTCAATATGGTCAATATCTCCCCAATAATCTGAGATACCTTCAAGCAAAACGGGCAAATGGGTTTTGACTAGCGATTTCATGTCAACCCTCCATTCATTCATAAAGCCCGCAGGGATGTCCCTGCGGGCTTGTATTATTAAGTTTTATTCACGTATGTTTAAAGAATAATAATGTCTGCATCCCCAAGCGTCATATTGTCGTATGCCGAGAGACTGCTGTCGTCCATATCGCTCAGCAACCGATAACGCCAAAGTGTCGTTCCGCCGATATTCACGTCGATTACCATACCGCTCTTGATTTCAGTCCGGGACGTCAGTACAGCATTGACCACCATGTCGCTTGCAGCTTTTGTAATCTGCTTGATATGTGTGTTCGTATCGCCATCAAGCGTAATGGCGGAATCTATCTTCGCAGTCTGCTTTACATGATTACTGATAGCATCTTCGGGGATAGAAATAATAAGCCTGTTGTCAACCCTAATGGACGTACGGAAGGGAAGAGAGTATATCGTGATATCTCCGCCAACCTGCTTGTCGCAAATATAAACATTATAATTGCCAGGTAATCCGCACTGTCTACTTAGATAAATATCAAACTCTTGATTGGTGCCTTCCGCGCTCTGATATTCGTCTACGAAAATATCAAACTGTTTCGGCATGCATCACCAACTCCTTACGGGTTGCTCACCCGCAGCTGCAGGTCTCCCTGATTGATCGTCAGCGTAGTGCCGGACGTGATATTTCGTTGCGGATCAAGAGCACCATACATCAGCAAGTTGCCGTTTGTCGCCGCGTCATAAACAACAAAATGCGTCGCATTACCCCAGTTCGCTGTTGCTTCAGGGAAATTGACAGATGCGCTGTTTGCAACAACACCGTCGTTCGGCGTACCAAGTTTTCCAGAAAGCGAGATACGCGCATACGCTCCACCGCTCGGCTCACTTACGCCAGTGCCGTCTGCATTCGGCGCCGTCTTGCTCAGACCGAGATAATATGTTGTCGGAATGGCAGGGCTTGTCTTTGTCTTAAAAACGTTGCCCGCCACCAGATTCAGAAAATAGGTAGTGTTCATTTATCTTCCGTCCTTTCGCTTATCAGCCACGCGTAAACGGCTTGTTGATGTTATTGATAATGTTCATGATACCCTGCTTGGGGATCTCAACATCGCCGCCAGCATCACGAATCGTGATCTGATAAATAAACTTACCGGAAAGATCAACCGTGTCAGACGGGGAGAGCGTCACCTTCAGCACGTTGCTGGTAGAGTCAGCACCCTGCGCCGCCGTCATCGCCTTGCTCACACGCGGCGCACCCGTCTTGTTGTTGTAACTCACGATGGAGAAATTCGCCGTGCAGCCGCCCACGTCAAACGGAGAACCGTTCGCGTAGAAGTACACGTTGAACGAAAAGTTCTGCGTTTCTCCTCCGACAAAGTCGATGTCCGGCAATGTATATGGATTGTGGTCGCTGTACTTCTGGTCATTACACATAACCGTCGACCGCCTTTCTGTTTATTCTTTTACCTCAGACTTGGGAACCTCAGCAAACGCAACGCTCTGCAGCATTCTGCCGATCTCTTCCAGCATAACGATGCTGCCGCTCAGATTACCGAGATTCTCCTTGCCACACACAGTTACTCTGTTCAGTGCGCCAAGCACCGCGTCAAGGCGTTGTAATATTTCATTCTTCATTTGTGTTCTCCTTTAATTTCCGTTCGAGTTCTGTGACCCGATTATTCAGTTCCTGTATCAACATTGTGTTCAATGGAATAAGGTTTTCATATCGAATGCCATATGTGTATTCTCCGGTAGGATTATTCTCGCTGTCCAGAATATCCATCTTGCACCATCCAGCAAAGTCTTTTGAATCAATATTGTGCTTGGCAAGGCACTCTTCCATATCTTGCGCGATCATGCCAATATGGAATCTATCGCTTTGACCGTTCTTAAACTTGTATCTGCAAGGCTTTAAGTCAAGCAAAAACTGACGATACTTTGACAGGTCGTAATCAATTTCTTTTTTTACATTTCGGTCAGAAGAATAAATCACATTTCCGTCAGTAGCCCATACTGTCGGGCCGATTTTTGCGGCTTGGGAGTCAAGTTGGAGTCTTGTGTTGTATGTGCTTGAAATATAAACATTGCCAGCAGAGGATAACTGTAACCCACCATAATAAGAAGACAGCGACACACCATATCCGGTAGATGTGCCAGAAAGAGACATTGCGCCAACAGCAGTGCTCTGATTGATTAACAGTTCAACAGTAGCGCCTCTAAGCCTACCGGCTGTTACACTCCCGCTGTCAATTTGTGTTTGAATTGAATCAGCCGCAGCGATTGCTGCATCCGCATCGCTTGACGCAGAATTTGCAACAGATAATGCGGTGCTAGCATTCGACGAAGCGCTTGAGATCGTATTTTGCGTACTGGTGTCAAGCGAGGAAAATGAAATAGACCCACCGTTAATAGTAACGTTTCCATTACTGTCAACTTTAAATTTGTTGTTAACATTTAACCCTTTGAGATTGAGATACTCGGCATCAAATTTCCCCGCCTCTTTTGACATCATGTCTTTTACTGTCGTACCGTTTCTATATTTAAACTCAGTCGCAGTAACGCTTCCGTCAAACGAGCCGCTGGCACCACTTAGCTCACCTTTAAATGTACCAGTTGCAGCATTCAGCGCTCCAGAGAACGTACCATCTGTTGCGTACACAGTGCCCTTGAAATAAGCATTGCCGTCGCGCACGTCCAGAAAGAAATTTGTGTTCGCAGGCATATGATCAGATTGCACGACAATGTCACCATTGCTGTCAACGAACGACGGTGTCACAGTCGTACCATCAACCGTATATAAACTGCCGGTTCCGCCAAGGACACCGTACTTCGGGTCAAGAATAATCTTGCCGCCGCCATCCTTCTGCAGCACGAATGTCGAGTTGTTCAGCCATGCGCCGGTGCTGTCCACCTTGAACTGCATCACACCGGTCGGATTGCCCTGTGCATCAAGCTTCGGATTCTCGATGATCAGGTTGTTCGCAACGATAAGTTTGCCGCCGATCACCTCCGCATTCACACCGAAGTATTCGCCAACGCCTTCCGTATTAAAATACCCGATCGCCAACTTGGCAGTCTGCCAATTGTTGTCCGACATGGCGATCATGCCGTCCGTCATACGAAGCTCGATGTTCTTGCGCTTATTTGGCGCATCATCATTTGAAAAGATACGGATACCGCTGCCGTCAATCACAACGTTCTGATCCCGTGCAGCCTTAATCGCGTTTGCCGCCGCGTCAAGGGATGAGCTTAAAAACTTCGATACCGTGTCGGTCTGCTTGGTGGTCTGCCCGTAAATATATTTGTTCGCTTCAAACGTGCGGCTGGTGGAGTACGATTTCTCGATCACGTCTTTGAGCGTGTTTACAGCATCGTGTCGTTTGAAGCGGTTAGAAAACAGGAGGGAGAAATTGTTCTCATTATCAAAGTCCAATTCGATCTCGATCGCAATCGGCGTGATAACCTTATCGTCACCAATCCGGAGATGCACCGCGCTGCCAAGCTCAAGCCTGTTGCGGAACGGGGCAAACTCCTTTGTGAACAGAAAGTTCGCGCTGTCCACGCTGAACTCATAGGTCGGTGTGGCCTTGTCGCTCAGCACTTCGACGCCATAGTCGAACAGCTCGGACTCAACGGAGTACTCCTGAAAATCACTGACGCTGAACGTCACATATGCCTTGCCGGTCGCAACCAAGACACTGATCTGCGTTCCAAGATACTCCGTCAGCTCATTCTGCGTCACGCCGGCAATATCGCCGGTAACGCTTCCGTTCAGCGTGCCGGAAATCGTAACCGTCCCGCTGGTCGCCGCCGTCTCGCCGAGCACAACAGATCCGAGATAGACGCTCATCACGAATTTCGTTCCGTTCACTTCGACCGTGCTGCGGATAATATCTCCGGCCAGTATGTCGCCCATGTTGAACTTGCCGCCGGCGATCATGTACATCGTCTTGTTGAACTGCGTAACGTCGACGCGCTGGATAGAAGATCCAGCAACCGAGACCGTCTTGCCGTCTACGTCTACACTCTCGCCAGAACGGCGTTCCATAAACCCGGCCGAAACAAACGTGCCGTCGCTTAAATCCTGCTCGATAAAGTATCTTGAAAGCTCCTGATACTCTGCTTCTGTGAAATACTTCTTCGGGTTGAGCGTATTAACGATCGACTCGATCTGCGACTTGTAAGAATTCTCGCCCTCGATCTGTTCCGTCAGGACGTCAATCTCATTTTGCTTCGCTGCGATCTGCGTCTGTTTCGCAGCAATTTGCTCGTTGATCTGATTCAACTGCTGCTGCAGCGCAGCCCGTCCGGCTGCAGTATCGTTCGCCATTTGCTGCACGATGATGCTCTGCTGATTGATCAGTCCGGTCAGCTCGTTTTCCAGTTCAGTCAACTCAGCCTGCTTTGTATAGCGTTCCGACGTTGCGCTGGAACGCAGTGCTACAAGAGATTTGTAGACCGTTTGATTGTCCAGCACAGCTCTTTGCCAAGCATCATACTTTTCTGCAAGCTCACCGGAGATATCTCCGTTGGCAATGAAATACGACAGATCGTAAATGAATTGCGACCCGGTCGGGTTGACGTTCTGCACCGTCATGTCATCAGCGCCAGACGGACGGATCGCCGTTACCAACTCATCCGTCAGCTCCTTGATTCCTAGCTGTTCCACCAGATTATCAAAGTCCAGATAGATCGGCAGGATCGTTCTGCGCTCATCTGCATCGTAAACGTTCACCTTTTTTGTGTACGGATCAAACACGAAGACACATCGGAATTTTTCCGAAATGTCACCGTACATCAGCGTCAGCACCGCGCCGCTGTACTCGTCAAAAGTACGGTAACGGCCGAGCAGGGAAGGGGAGACGTAGCCGACAGACCAATCCGTCGCCTCTTCCAGGATCCGACCAAGCACCGTGTCTTCGGTGTCTGCCGGATTGTAGAAGTTGAACGTACCTTCCTCGATGAAGAACTGCTTGTTATCCAGCTCCCGCTCGATGGAGTATCCCTTCACATCTTTGCTTGCGGAAACGCCGTCCATCGTTTCCTGCGGCTCAGAGAGAACGTAAATGCCGTAGTGTTCGGTATAGACGATCCGGTGCCCGACCACCTTGTCGTACAGCGGATTAACACTGCCGTCGGTCAGCCGGCTAGCCACCTGGAAACTGATCTCGCTCGGCTCGCTCAGCTTGATGTTGAGCTTCAATCCGCTGACACCGGGAATCGTCCCATACCGCTTGCCGCTTTTGGCTTGGAGCATCAGCTCCGGATATTCAATACGCCCGTCTTTGTCGAACGCGATTTGAGAATAATTCAGATACATTCCGTGCCCCCTTTATCCGGCCACATTGTACAGGAACCGTCCGGAAATCATGATGCTGCCATCTCCTGTCACGACCAGCTCGTTGTCTCCTTGAACAAAGCGGGGGAACGTCATGTTAAATCCTTGGTAAAAGTCATGATTCTCGTTGTCGTAAATCATGCCGTTGTTGCAATCCACATAGAATTCGGAATAGGAGGGAAGGTTCTCGATCTTAAACTCTCTCCCGCCGTCGCTATTGTTCACAATACTAACGCTTTCCGGGCTGCTGCCGTTGGCGGTGAATGTGATCTTCGGGCGGAGATACTCATGGCAGGAACCATCATTCCGGAACAGAATGGACGTTTCGCCGTTGACGGTTTCCGTATATTCGAACGGATAACCGTATGCATACGGACAGTCACACCGCACCACAGCCTCGAACGCATAAGGAAGCCATCCGTGATGGATCGGCGTCAGCTGTGTGATGAGGCAGCGGAACTGGCAGTGTTCCAGGTCGGGCTGGTCAATAGACAGCCACTGATAGTCCTGATGCCCCAGGAGCCACAAACTCAATTCCTCCATATCAAACCTGTCAAATGACTTTTCTAACGATCCAAATACTAATGTAAACTCTAGGGGTGTTGCGTGGTAGTTTACACCGTAGTGAATTGGCTGTATGCGATTAAGTAAACGAGTTTCCACGACCGAGGCTTTTGTGCCAAAACTAACTGGCTTTTGACCCTGGCCACCAAAATCATATAAATAAACGCCATACATATCAGATGAAACTCCGGCAAATGTAAAGCTGTAGGAGTCAAACAAGGTCAAGCCACCTCCAAATCTTTACAGTATCTAAAATGTAATCCATGAATGCTTTTTAATCGTCCCCTACAACACGTACTCACATTGCTTGGGAATAACCCAAAATGATCAGCTGCGATTTTAATGCTATCAAAAACATCGCCAGTGTCTAAACATATGACAGAACGACAGGCGGACACATATGCCCTCGAACGACAGCTATTAGCGTCGTCTATTAGTTGAGCAACCTGATCTTCACTCATACAAATATAATCTGAATAATTAGCCCACGTGAGGCGTTCACCATTCAATTCGCCAGCGCTGTGAACTCTTCTTTTGCAACATTTACGTATGCTACTCGGGTCAACGCAAAATTTGCTACCAGCAACTACAGCATCCCTGAAGATTTCTTTGGTATTAAGACAGATTATTTTTGTAGACTTTCCTCCACCATGTATCGCGCACCATCTCTTTACAGCAATGCTATCCTTACGTTTGTGTTCTTCGCCTTTTGGAACGCCTTTATTACACCCAAGAACTCCGTCGCCACCGAGAGTTTTATTGTATCCAGAGTTATACGTATCAAGTTTATCTATCCAATACAATTCCCGTTCGTTTAGTAATTCAATCGGGCATTCTTCTATAATAGAGAAGACAAACGACACCTCTCCATACTTATCCCAGGCGTACTGCAGGTGCTTATTATAATGCGATCCATTACGCAGCTCACTCTTGTGTTGAATGAATCTACTTTTGATATGTCGACTTTGTCCAACATAAATCTTTCCACTAACAAGGTTCTCAATTTTGTATATTCCACTTGTATCGCACACAAACAGTCACCTCTTTTCCCACATAGCAGATGGGGGAGGCAAACGCCCCCCCCCAATCATGTAAATTGTTTTATTTTCTGATTCCGAGATACCGCAGTACCTCGTTTGCCTGATCGCGTTTGATCTGGCTGATCTGCTCGACCGCGCCGTCGTCCGCGCCGTACACGAATATGTCACCGAAGTTGATATTCGGCGCAAGTGCGGCAGCAGCAGCCATCGGACTTTTCAGTGTCCCGACCCCGGCTCCGGCCATCCCGGCAGACTGCGGTTCAATCTTCTCGCGCAGCAGAGAGATGAATTCCAGCGCCTCGAACATAATACCCTTGGCCTGGTTGGAGATCACAGGCTCGCCCTTTTGAAGCTTCGCCATGATCTCGTTCTCTTTGGCTGTTCCTCCACCAGCAATTCCGCCACGATGGTAGACTGCATAGTAAAGGTTCTTACCGATATTAGACGGGTTCAGGAGATCTTTGATTATTTTCCAAATACCGGTTGCAGAATCGTAACTGACCTCAACACCATACTGAGCTAACATCGCAGCTTTCTCCGCAGCTTGACGGTGAAGGTCGTCGTTTGTAGCCTTTGAATTCGATCTGCTCCACTGCCCCGAAAGACGCTGCATCTCTGCGATGATTGCCTGAACCATCGCTTTGTTCGAAGCACTTCCATCCCAATTACCTGCTTCGCCGACAGTGAGATTCATACCGCCACTCTGCGCTGCAGCAATGTCGGCGCTGATGCCGCCCTTACCAATGGCTGCGACATAGCTGCCATATCGCTGCGCGGCAGCAAGACAGTTTTCCCACGCTTCCGTTATCTCATCGTTAAGCACAGAACCGTACTGGTAGTTCCAGTCAATCAGCTCGTCGTACAGAGTATCCCAATGGCTTTCGATATAATCAATCGCCATGTCATATAATTTCTGATAGGAGGAAATCGTATCTTCCAGAGTCTTGATCTCTTCATCTTTCTCTGCGTCATACATTTCCTTCATCTTGTCGAGAGACTCTTCCTGCGCAGAAATTGCATGCTCCGTCTGCTCGTTGTCCAGATCTTCCTGCATCTGCGCAAGCTCCTCAAGAAGCTTCGCACGTCTTGCCTGCGATTCGCGGCTGTTGTCGAGGGACAACGCATCGATCTGCGCCTGCAGCTTCGCGATCTCCTTGATACGCTGAGCAACCTTCTTCTGGTAATCGCTCTCTTCCTTCGTGGCATTGAGCGACTCCTTCTTGAGGTCGATCAGATCTCCGAACTGATCCTTCAGATCTTCCAGCGCATCGATCTCATCCTGGATACGCTGCTTGAGCATATCCATGACATACTTGAGAATGTCGCCGGTGCCTTTCTCCATATTTTTGAGTTCTTCAAGTGCTTCTCCGGCAACATGCCCGACGCCGTTGATGGCAGCTCTGGCCATTGCACGAATACCATTGATGTTATGGAGCGCAGCGGCGTACTGCTGATCATTCAGTCCGAGCATCTTAAGATTCGCGTATACAAGATCCCACGTCGCATTAGCAGTATCCTGCGTTGCGTACAGTAACTCGTTGAGGCTTTCAACGCTGTCATCCTGCATGGCAAGACGCAGCCGTTCAACATAGGACATTGCCGTGTCAAGCGCAAGCTCTTCCGTCTTCGCGGCGATAACCTTGTTGATGCTATCCTCGTTGATAACAAGCAAGCCATTCTCATCAGTCAGGTACTGCATATACTGCGCACCGAGACCGACGATCTCCTGGAATGTATCAACCGAAATAAAACCGCCATTTGCAGCAAACTCGTCTGCCGCTTTATGCAGCGTGCTGTACACATTCTGGATCGCGTCAACAGCGCCGGAAGCATTCGTCACGATCTCCTTGAGCGTGTCGATCATCGCAACCTTGGCAGAGTTCGCAGCCTTGCCAAGCTCCTGCCAGGTGTCGGTACCCTCCTGATTCTCTTTGTTCAGATCCTCAAGATCTTTGATCAGTGCCTCAGCGGCCTTGCGCAGCTCGTTCGTCTCTTCGGTGTTCTTGCCGTAAAGCTCGTTGATGTGTTCCTTATTGCGGATGAACAACTCATCGCTCTTCGCGCTGTATTCCACAGAGAAGCCCATCCCGCGCAGATCAGCAACACCGCTTGAAATATCCTTGCGACGCAGCGCTTGCAGACGTTCGAGGGACTTCTGCTCCTCGCTGTACGCAGTGAGGATCGCGTGGTAAAGGTTGGCCTTCTTTTCAAGATCCTTCTCTTCCTCAATCGCAAAGTTCAGATCTTCTTTGTGAATGCGAATGCGTGAAAGCCTTTCCAATTCTTCACGGTACCGTTCGATCTCAGCCGTGTAAAGCTCAAGATCCTTTGCGGCAGATTTTGAACCGCTCTTGCTGCCGGAACCACCGCCACCACTCGGAATCACAACTTTAGGAGCAACAATCGTGTCAGGTATTGCAGCCGAAAACTCTTCTTTGGCAATATTTTGATATTGCGCCATCGCGCGCATTGCGTTACCGTACGCAGACGATTTCCTGTCAAGCCCAGCAGTGCTATCCTTGATTGCTTGTACAGACTTGATAGCGCCGAGTGCGCGCTGACTTGCATTTGCAGCAGCCGCCTGCGCGTAAAGCGCGCTGATAGAGTCCTTGGTAGCGGTGGTAAAGTCCATCGTCGCCAATTTAGCATAGACTTGTTGTTTACGATATGCCTCAAGCGCGCCTAACGCATCCTTGCTAGCGCCTGCCGCTGCAAGCTTAGCAGATACCTCTTCCCATGTTGCATCGGTGAGACCCATCGAAGCAGCCTGTGCCTCAAGTCTATTCGCTGTGAGTGTCTGTTCAACAAGAGCCTCCGCGTTGACGACGCCCATGTTTTCGAGCATCGCTTTTGTTGCGTCCGCATTTTCTTCGGTTACGCCATTGAGAGCATCTCGTATCTTGCCATTGCTGTTTACCCAGTTCTCAGCAAGTTTATTTGATGCCGCTCTTACATCGTCGATTGTTGACTTCGTGTCGGAAAGAACCCTTTTGAAATCCTCCCAACCCTCGGTATCGCCATACACCTCTTCTAGAGATTGTAACTTTTGTGCGGATACAAATCCGTTCTTTTCGTAATCGCTTATCGCTCCGGATATGGAATCAAAATTCTTTTCAACTTCAGCCAGCTTTTCAAGCTGATCTACAGTATCCTTTAACGACCCTGCAGACTCCTCGCTCGCTCTACCAACCCCATCGAAATATTCAATTAAGGATTCTTTTGAAATATGCTCTGTGTCATAACCAATTCGCTCAAGATACTCGGTGAACTCTTTTACCTTTTCATCGGTGAATCCACCATCTTCGAAGAATCTGTTAAATACGCGGTTAAATACACCAGCCCTATCGTTTACAAGATCAATTGAGTCAATAAGTTCGTTCACACGAGCGATTTCGTCTGCGTTCCCGTCCTCATCGAACATCAGGTTCCCACGAAGATCAATTAACTCTCTTCGCTTTTCAGCCAACTCACCGAGAATTCTAATTCTTTTTTTCAAATTCTCAGAATCATTGTAGTCGGCAATGAGATTAGTAACGCCAGCTGATCCATTATAATTTTTAACTGTTTCCTTACTACCGCGTGCTTTTATCGTTTTTGTCAGATCTTGGTCAAGATAACTGCGCGCATCATCTTTTGCTTTGGCAGCAATCGTTTTACGAGATTCATCTGCAAGCTTTTCTTCGAGCTCGATCTGATCTTCCAATAGTTCATTTTCTTCTTTTAGCTTACGTAACTCATCTTGTTCGACGATATTTAACCCGCTGTCAGAACTAGCTATTGCAGTGAGTTCTTTAATCCTGTCAGCAGTCTTTTCATACTCAGAGCGCAGACTCTCCAATGACTTCTTCTGCTCTTCGTAGTTCTCTTTTGCCCTTTCGACCGACGGGTTCATTTCGTCAATCGCGTTCTTATAAAACTTTACAATGCTGATAACTGCACCGACCGCAGCGACAACGCTTGCGGCTATAGCAACAAATTGTCCGGCGCTAATCCCGATACCAGCAACTACCTCGGAGAAAGTCATTAACCCGCCGTTCAATAATGCAATCGCGGTAGGTAGCACCTGTACAGCACTAACGAAACCAGACACCGCTGTCACGATCTTAGGCAACGCAGCTACGATGCCTCCAATAGCAAGACCAGCAATTACAGTCTTTAAACCGCCGACAACGTTGATCAGTTTCGCAAGCGCCTCCACCAGTGAGAGGATATGTCTACCTATATCGATTACAGTATTAACGAAGCCTTTATCAACAAGAGTTTGCGACAGGCTCTCAAATGCCGCCTTAAACTGATTGACGTGCGCCTGGACAGTGTCCATATAGATACCGTATGCATCCGTTAACGCACCGGCGCTATTTGACATTTCATCCATAGCGCCAGACGCTTCCTTAAACTGCCCAACAAGTGAATAAAACACAGCCTGCTGCCTCGTACCAGAAATAGCGGTAGCAAGACCAGCTTGTTCCATGCTCGTCAGGTTGTCCCAGACTTTAGCGATATCTGCTATGATATCGTAAGTACTCCTGAACTCACCTGTCGCCGTCTTCAGTGTAACATTTGCCTTAGTAAGACCGTTAACAAGCTCCTCATACTTTGCATCGCTCTCGAACGATTCACCCAGTTCATCAAGCTCGTTCTTTGTGTTACGCAATCTGGCGGCAATCGTACGAAGACCGGTAGAAGATTTTGAAGCATTTTGAATCGTCGTATTTGCGGCTGTCAGCAATGCAACAGACTGTTCGAATGTGTTTCCCGCTGCTGCCAGCGCAGACGAAGCATTGTTCATGCCTTCGGCAATCTGGCTAACGCTGATCGGGAAGTTGTTGCCGGTTGTGACAAGCTTATCCATAATTGACTCGATGTCGGAAACATCAGCGCCAAAAGCTTTGATGATTGCCGTAATTGCATTCTGCGCATCCTGCACGTCGATATCGCCGACATTCTGCAGCATCGCGGTATACTCCGCAAGTATACTGGATTCGCTCGTGCTATAACCGAGTCGCGCGAACGTCGTTGCACTGTCGGTGAAATCTTTAATAGAAGACCCGATTCGCTGCGCAGCCCTGCCGGCGTTCTTTGCGAATTCTGCCATCTCTTTGTTGCTTGCCCGCGTGACGATCTGCATCTGCGCCATGGCATTGTCAAGCTCGATGCTTGCACTGATCATTTGTCTGATGCCGCGAATAACACCCATGAATACACGAGAAGCAGAGAACCAAATACCGAATCTTGCGGCAGCCTTCTGTAAGCGTTGCGTTAGCGTTAGGGTAAGGTCCCCATTGGTTTTGAGCACAATGTTGGTATCGCTCAGCGCTTTGTTATAAAGCCTTGTGGCGCTTTCAAGTTTCCTTGCAGACTCATCACTTTTATCGTAATTTCGCCGTGCTTTTTCTAGCGCTACGTAGTGCTCCTGGAGCCTGCTTATCGCGTCTTTACTGCTTTGGTTTGTGCTGTTCCTTACGTGAGCCCAATCCTTTTCGGCTTTCGCGTTTTTCTTGACCGCGATTTCGTAGTCCGCGAGTATTTTTGCATCCCGTGCGTCTGTAACCTTAAGAGGTTCTTTTACGGCAAGATTCTTGAACTCGACCATAGCGGATTTTACACGTTCAAGATATGTCACAAGATTTTCAGAACCAACAGGCGGGTTCGTCATATTCTGTATTGTTTCTGAAAGGTTGCTGCCACGCTGTCCGAAACTATCGATGATAGAATCGAGTCCTTTGACAAATGTATCAAGCCTATCCCTTGAATCAGTTCCATGAAGCGTTTCGTTACCATCAAGCAAGTTATGCAGCTCAGTAGACAGCTTTCGAACCTGATCGATCGTTACGCTACCGACACTCTCGCGAAGCTCCTGCTTCATTGTAGCAGCGCCGGTTGTCACATTATGGAGATGCTTTACAATGTCTTGAGTAGACAACCCAAGCGTCTTCATTGCGCTATCCCAATTACCGGTCTGCCTATCCGTCTCTAAAAGAACATCGCGCAATACTTTCAGCGAATTTGTAAACTCGTTAACTCCCGCAGCGTTCACACCCATATTCGTGCGAGACATTGCCGCAATCAGATTGCCGCCAGAAATGTTATCTACTTCGCGAACCGCATTGGCGACTTGCTTGAGCATGTCGCCGCTCGCTGCGTTCCTGGAGGATTTCTTTTTCTCGCCACCACTGGAGTGTTTCGTTGCAGATTTTGTGGCATCTTCCAGCGCTTCAGACTCTTTTTCAAGCTTACCAGTAAGCTCTACAGACTTAAGGATCTTGGCCTGCTCAGCCTTTGCCGCGGCCTCAACCTGGCCTGCGTGTTCTTTGTATTCGTCGTTAAGCGCGCCTACGCTTTCCGCTTCACCCTTTGCACCGTCACGCAGCGTCCCAAGAAGATTAGCAAATCTCGACGCTGTGTCAACACTATCCTTCGGGATCTCAGGAAAGATTCCAAACTTCGAGTCGGGGGTAACAATCTTCAGCTCCTGCGCCCTTTCCAGAAGAGGAATGACATTGTTCCATAAAGACTGCGCATCTTTTGCAATACGTTCCGCACCGGCAAAGCTTGATACACGGTTAAGCCGATCCTCCAACTTCTTGAGCGCCGACTCGTATGTCTGCGCTTCCTGTGCGGCAACGGCAAGCATACTGTTATCCGTGCTGTTTGCATTGCTCTTCCAGACAGCAGTCTTGGAGATTCTGGAAACTGCCGTATACGCATCGCCAAGCTCGCGCACGTAATCTCTAACACGCTCGACATAGACACCCAAAGCTTGCGCGCCTGTGTCCGCGTCGTTAAAGTTCAGGTTCATGCTGAAGTTCTTGTTGTTTATCTCGCTGACGGCCTTGCTGATATCATGCAGCGGACGCACAGCAGCAGAAGCCGACTCGCTGATTTCCCTGAGCAGAGAAGAAAGTGCCTTGCCGCCGTCTTCTACACCAAAATCTAATTTTACCTTCGGTGGATTATCGTTGATTCTCTTAACAAGATTGGCTATACCTTTTTGAAATTCGTCATAACTGGCCTCTGTATCCACGCCGACTGTTAACAGAAAATCAGCCATATAATGTTCTCACCATCCTTTATAAAGAAAAGGATTGGCGAGAGCCAATCCTTAATCACCGTTTTTTATAAATTCATTGTATTTCCGATACGACGTTCCGCGAATGGAATCAATATCGTCACCGAGTATTGTGATATCGATCACGTTATAGTCTGATGCGTAATTCCCTTCAAAATCGATGACCGCCTGTTCCATGAAGTGGGCACCAGGAATGATCGTATTGCTAACGCGTAACTTTTTGTTTACCGTCTCAAAAATCTGTGCCATAACATGATCAACGCCAGAGTTGTAAAGCTCCGCTAAGTCAACAGTGTAATATTCCTTATGCGTCGACATCGATTCGCCGAGAACGTCTTCGAAATAAACCCTGACAAAATACCTACCATCACCGACTTTTGTTACTGGCGTAACATGAACGCTTGAAGCAAGCTTCTCAGCAAGTCGTTCCGGTATTGGGCTTGATTCGATTTCTCTGATCAACACATCTGCGAATTTAAACCCAGCTTCCTCGGCGCTATGCACATTCTTCATATCGCGCGGCATAGGTGTCTTACCTGTCATGTAGTCGTCCATGATCCTGCTGACACGATTGCGTTGCTCTTTGCTTTCTACGTGTGCCTTTGCCTTTTTCATGATGGAATCCCAGTTGATAGTACCGGCCATCTCAATCAGCTTCCTTTACGGTTCCAGCGGTGTTTCGACTTTCCAGATACGCCTTCATCAGTTTCCCTTCATCGATCCCGTTTCCAGAGACAGAGCGCATGACTGCCTTTACCGTATCGGAATCGAGATCGCCAAAAATCGGTTCAAGCTTCTTCTCCATCTCCTCGAGTGAACGGAAGAGATCTTCAATATTCTTCGTAATCTTTTCTACGTTGGACTGCGCCATATAATCTACCTTATCATTGATACCGCGCATAATGCTCTTAAATTGAGACTCATCAACGACGGCAACAATGCTTTCAATCAAATCAGTACACGCAACAATAAAGTCGTACCGCTTCTCAATGTTAGAAGGCAGCGTGAAGTTTGCATACCGCTCAAGGATATTGCATTTGATCGCATAATCCATTACCTCAGGGAGGTACACGCCGTCATCGGAGAAACAAAGCTTTGACACGTTGTCGACAAACTTCATCATCTCAACGAGTGAGAGTCTCTTCGTAATAACAAACGGGACGCCGTTCCACTCAGCGGTGCACTCGTTTTTATAAGTTGTGTTTTCAATCGCTTTTTCCAGCGCATTGATGGACACTCTCTTTGCCTTTGCCATAGTCAAATCCTCCTTTTATTCCATGTCCAGTCTTTTGATATATAGTTCCGTTCTGGGATGATCCACATCAATCCTGCATTCCATAATCAGCTTCACGATATGCATGCAGTCATCATCCACGATCATGCCGCTCTCGACCAGCCCGTCCAGCACAAACTTCGGCGTCGAATTGTCGATGTCGTGTCGTCTGTTTGTCGGATAGTAAATGATCTGGTGCACTTCGCACCGGTCGATGCGCAGGTTAGCATAACCTTGCTCTGCTACGAACCACCGAATGAAATCCTTCCATCTCTGTTTCAGCGCGTTCATCATCGCTCTTCGCATGATCATCCATGTATTGATACTTTCGTGATAAGGGTGGGCGATAGGCTTCTTTGTCGCCCTTGTGTGGATCGAAAAATAATAATCCTCATATCTTGCCAGCACGTCGTTGTCGATCACCAGCTTGATTACGTTCTTTTTGTTCTTTATACTCACCATCTCCATTTGCAAAGGACATTACTGTCCTAAGCAAAAATGGCTGCACCTCACGAAGAGATGCAGCCATTGCTTACGATCATTCGCCTTCCTGTTCCTGCGAAGCGATTGCCTCGCCGGACATCTCAGACTCCTGGATCGCCTTCAGATACTCTACGCCATGCTCCGGGCAGCAGGCAACATCCTGCCACCTAAACACGTTGTCTTTATAGAGCGTCGCACAGGTTTGGTACTGTCTGCCACAAACGCGGCAGACCTTCGTTACACGAGGCATACGAATGAATTAGGCGGCGTCCTCAGCATCCACACCGAAGATGGTGTAAGTCCACAGAACACCGGCGGAACCGAGACCGCAAGAGCTACCAGCCAGAGACTCAGCCTCAAAATTATGCACGCTCTGGTTGTCGCCCATCTCGAAGCTGAACTCACCATTAAAGTCAGCCTTGGGAATCAGGATCTGGATACGATACACATTCGCGCACTTGTCCTCACCGATAGCGTCAATATACAGCGTGGCCTTGCCGGAGTACTGATCGCTCATATTCTCCAGCACGCTGGCATTGATATTGCGCTTGTAATAGACAACAATCTCAGTGCCCTTTGCAACGTCAGTGTTAAACTTGAGAGCCTTAGTGCCGGAGGCATAAGTGAACTTTCCAGCGGCAACGGTCGTAGCCTGTTCGAGCTTGTCGCCAATAGTGCCATCCTGATTGCGGATATACAGAGCATCGATTTCAGCGCCAGTGGTGCCAATAGCCTTAAAGCTGGTGTTAACAGTGTTGCCGTCACCAACGGTCAGATAGTCGGTCCACATGACCTGAGCAATCTTGTCCTCAAACTGACCACCGGTCTGCATCTCGAGCAGGCCGCCGGAAATCAGACCGTTGGTACCGCTAATGGTAACAGCCTTGTTGCGCTTCAGCGTATTCAGCTTGCGACCCTGCTTACCGGTGATATCGGTCTTCTCCTGAGTCTGAGAAATCGTGGTGTTCTGCAGCTCATCCAGCGTAAAGAGGTACTCGCTGCCGCCAACGGTAAACGCGGTAATGGTTTCAAGGCTGGTGATGGAAATATCGCCAACATTCATAGCTAATTCCTCCTATGTTATTTATTGTTGAGCCAGTTCAAATCATCCTGGCTCAGATCCTTGGTGCTGATCGTTCCCGAATACACACCAAACATGCGGTTGTCGTAGTCAACCTTTTTGATTATCTGGCGAACACTCTCATTGAATTGAAATATGCTCAGTGTTCTCACACTATCAAAGTCGTATTTGAATTGTTCAGTGTTCACCATTGCTATAATGAGGGATTCCAATTGAGAGTCCTTCATTCGTTTTTTATCGCGTGCCATCTTGATTCTGGCACGCTCCAGCAGATAAGCTTTTGCCTCTTCGTTCGCAGGGCGGCGGCGATTCTTTTCCAGATGGTGGATCTTCCGCAGTGTCGCGGCGATCTGCCAATAGACACCTTTGTCAATCCGAATGCCGTTCTCACCATCAATCAGCGCAAAGTCTCCGTTCTGGCCGTTGACACTCAAAGTGAATTTCTTCAAATCAAGGTCACCAAAAAGTAAACTCGTGTCTTGTTCCTGCAGCTCGCGAAAGAGCAATAGAAACAACTTGTAATCGCTGATTTTTGTAAAGTCGATCCCGGCATCATCCAATGGAACCATCATGTCAATCGGACTTGCCGTCATGATATTGACAAGGCCATAGTAAGTATCTTCGTTGTCGATCACCTCGCCGACGCTTGGGATAACAACGCTGATCTTGTCTGTGACTGGAACACTCCTTTGATACAAAAGCTTTATGGAGGTCAAATACCCTCCCTGCGGTTAGCTGGCGTAGGCCGCTTCGGGTCATACTGTCTGTTGAAATCCTTCGCGGTAAACGTCATCATCTTGCCCTGATAATCCGTCATCGGAGCAAAACGTTTTGCAGCGAAAAAATTCAGTTCTCCGAGCCCGTAGAACCTACTGCCGTTGATAACCTTGCATATCTCCGAACAAAGCTTATCCGTCCGCACACCGCCCTCCGGCAGACGGAGATTGCTTCTATGTGTAAATACCCACACATAGATGGTCGGAATCAGAAACGTCTTGTCCAGCGACCGCTGGACGTCTACGTCAAAACAGATAAACGTCTTACCCGCCTGAACCGTTTCCGGTACATATTCGCACGGGAATACCTGTGTGTAAGCAAGTGATGCAGCGTCTTCCATCTGAATATCCTCGTTCACCAGCTTTACGATTTCTTCATTCGTCAGAATGTCTTTCATCAGCTGATTCTTATAATCGAAGAACTCCTGAAGATTCATTACAGCCACACCTTCTTTCCACCGATATCAGGCTTTGGCTCATTTGTCGGGTAATCTTCCTCTCTGTTAAAGTGCTTGTAATAATCGGCAATACGCCGCTCAATATTATCGTTGTCCGTCGTCTGCACTTCCTGCAATACGAACTTGAATACGCCGCTGCCATTGTACGTACCGCCAAGCTTCAGCGGCTTGGTCAGCGCATAGGCTATCTGAATGGGGGAATCGGGATCGTCGATCAAAAAGCGGTTTTCTCTGTTGAGTTTCTTTGTCTCGTCGTTTCTCGCAATCGTCAGATAGATACGCGAGTCTCCTCTTGTAACAACAAAATGACGGTCTTCATATTCGCCAGTAAGGTCCGATTCGTTCGACTAGGTCGCTAACCCAGCCCAGCGCCATCACGCGCATCTCCGTGTTTCCACGAAGCGCAGACTATATCTTCACCATGTCGCCGTACGGCGATTTAGGGTTCCCCATTTCGACACGCTTGTGTCTACTCCCACGTCCGGGATAGTCGTTGAACCTTCTCCTGTTCGGAGCTTGGCTGCTGATTGCCCAATCCACATTCTTTTTAAGCTGTCGCGCCCATCTCTATTTCAAAACCACGCTGTAGCGAATGTAGCTCTAAGGGGTTCCCAGCAATTAAGGGAATTCTTTTTGCATACCGTTTCCGGTATACCAAACTATTGCACATGTTAATGTGCTTTAATTTCGTTCCGTCCTCAACAATACACCACTGTTCGATGATCTCATCCTCGTCAGACACCCACCTGAGCAGGTGATTACACTGAACCATCTTTGCTCTGGCGTAGATGTTCGTGTTTGCATCGCGTTCTGTGATCAGCCAATAGTTGTCCATCCAATGTACAAGACCGCCATGGACAATATCCTGCTCCGGCATGGAGTAGATCATCTTCTCGTTCAGGTTATCCGAATTGATGATCGCAAGCTCCTGCTGCAAAGGCTCTCTGTCACAAATGTTGTATCCGTGTGCAATGTCATAGATATCAACCGTCTGATATGACAGATTGTCCGGCAGCTTGTTTCGCAGCGTGCGAACCTCACGGTTATACTGCGTCATGCGCTTCGTATCGCCGCGTACGTTCGTCCGCTGTTGATAAAGATCCCACACGCTCACTGCGCCACCTCCGATCCATGATCGGCGTACGCAGATTCCAGCTTATTGCAGATATTGATCGCTTTGAACACCTCGCGCTTTACATCTTTTACACTGCACCCCTGATTATCAATCAAGAATTGGAGGATCGAGAGCAGCGCCATATACTGCGCGTTGTCATTCAATTGAGGCACAAGACTTTTACATCCAAGAAGCTCTGCCATAAGGCTCTCCATGTAAACAGGGAGCGTGTCTTCTCCATTTTCCTTAATCGGGAGAATCTTGAAAAACTGATTAACAAGATTCTTAAAGTAACTGTGGAGAAGCTCATGAGAAACCGGAGTACCGTAATCTGCCATCTCTGTCATAAATGCAAGTCAGACAGATCCCCGTGATTGTAACTATACTCTCGAACCATCTGCGTATAGTCCTTCTGCGCCTTTGCATATGCGTTCCCGACACGCATCAAAAGCTCAGCGGGGGAGTACTGTGTAAAGTCTTTTGTATTCAAAACGTTCTGTAGCAGTTCCTGCTGATACACATACGGCTTGAGCCATTGGATCAGCATCCCCTCTGATACAATCTCAACGATCTCGTCCAGATCTTCCGGCGCTATGTCGACAAAAAACGTGCGTGTTTCGTCGTCACCCGTAGTGAACAGATCATACTTGCAATTCTTTCGAAACGCCGTAAGCGCTCGCTTCATGTAGTCGTCAACGATTTCTGAACGAACATCGTCGTCAATCTTTGCAAACTCGAATTCAGAGATCTTACTCAAAAACGCGCCCACAAAATAATCGTAAGGGATACCCATAAGAACCACCCCTTATTTTTCAATCAGCTCAACGCCAAGCGCTTCCTCAAGAGCGGCAATCGTCTTTCTGGAATCGATCTCGCCTGATGCAATCATCTCGCTCGCACGATAAGACAGAGACTTCTTCTGACCGTTGGACAGTTCGGAAATGATCTTCTTCAATTCAGCAGGAGACTTTTTGAATACATCGTCAAAGTCCTCCAGACTGAGTGCGTGCTTATAGAACTGACGCACGCCAAGGAAATCGATTACCCAGCTGTCATCCTTGTCAAACATGAACCAGTTGTCGGAGAAGAAACGCTTGTGGGAACTCTTCGCATTTTTCAGCTCGCCGAGCTCCATCTCCTGCTCATCGCCGAATTCGTCCCAAACAAAACGCTCACCAGTACGGGAGCTCTTATAGATCAGTTTGCCTTGGAATCCGTTCTTGACAGAAATATACTGATTCATATCGACGTGTTTAGGCACGATCGGAGCGACGTCCTCAACGTTGACATCGGGCTTTTCAATAACAGCTTCATTCTTGCTGCTTGCAGCGCTTTTCTTTGTGTTAGCCATACTTTATAAATCCTTTCATTCGAAGAGCCTGCGGGTTATTCCCGCAGGCTCATAATTGTTACTTCAAACTGACCGATTACGCCATCTCATAGCGGCCGATACCGGCATTGCCGCCAGCCAGCACGATACCGAGACCGTAACGCTCAGCGTAGAAATCCGTTGTGTTCGACATATATTGGTTTGGTGTTATTGTTTTATTGCCTCATCAAATGGCACCCCAGTGTAAACTCTGTTGAAAAGAGTCTTTGGATTGATTCCCTTAATATGAGCCCACTCTGTAAGATTGTGCGTCTCACCGTCGACCGTGTATACACGATTGCTTCTCCTGTTATTGGCCTGCGCAACGCCAGTAACCCATTCGCAATTCTCCGGGGAGTAACCCAAGTCATTGTCAACCCTATCAATGGAGGCATCGTCTCTATACCCGTTTTCCAAAGCCCATTTACGGAAAGCATCGTAATCGTGTTTCCACTCGTCACACATTTCAATACCGCGCCCGCCGTAGTCTTTATAAGCAACAGTGTTTTTGTTATAGCAACGCGCTTTCATGGAAGACCATATTCCGTAAAGCTTTGTTTTCGATTCCCCATGCGTACGCAATCTTGCGCCGGCCTCCTCGCGTTGGAGACACCCACACGACCGCTGCCTGCCTGAATGGAGATTGTCTGGGTTAACAGTGACTACGTTTCCACAATCGCAGACGCAGTCCCACATTACACGCCTACGTCCCGAACTAGATACACGATCCTCTCCGCGACCTGCGACTGTAAGCTTTCCAAATCTCATGCCGGTTAAATCATTTAATCTAGAAATTGTAACACCTTATTTCTTGTTTATTTACAAACCAAACCAAAAGCTCGCTAAGCTATGTCGGTGCATAAGCACTCCTCTATGTTTCCATAGAGCGCAGACTATATCTTCACCCTGCGCGCAGGGTGCCCGCCATTTCGGCACGCTTGTGCCTACTCCCAACTCTGGGATAGTCGTTGAACCTTCCTTTGTTCAAGGCTTGGCTGCTGATCGTCCATTGAATCGACACTTAGGATTTGACCGTATGCCATCTGTATTTTTCTTTCTGCTTTCGCTGCGTTCACGCTTAGACATGTTTCATTCTTACGTTGTAGCAAATACAGCTTTAGGATTTTCCAGCAATTAAACGGGTTTCTTTTCGAACACATTGCTGTGAACGTGAGCTATAGATGTGCGGAATCACGCACATTCTAACTCCTGGGTAAAGTCAGCGTTGGTCATAGGATCGCCCATAATCATGATGGGATCGCCCTCCCAGACGCACTTGATGGGCTTGTCATCGCCAGCGATAACGGTAATAACGTTATCATCCATCACAAACTCAGTGGAACCAACCTTGTGGCGCTGAGGAACAGCAACACAGGGAGTGCCATAGAACTTGCCGTAGTCCTTTTCTTTTGGTGTGTATTGTGTTTCGCATATGATTAAAGCCGGAGAGTGTTCCCCGGCTTTAGTGTTATTTTGTTGTTAACGCACGCTTTGGACTCAAAAAAACACAATACAACGAGACGCTACTCTCGCCAGCTCTTAAGAGCCTCAATCTTTCAATTGAGAGGAGACTATATCTTCATCCTAATAGGATGCCTACCACTTCGAGAGACCAAACGCTTGTCTCTCTACTCCCTTGCGGGATAGTCGTTGAACGTTCCGCTGTTCGCGGCTTCGCTGCTGATTGCCCGTTTTAACACGATACTTAGGATTTAACCATATATCATCTGTATTTTTCTTTTTGCTTTCGCAGCATTCACGCTTAGATTTATTTCATTCTTGCGTTGTAGCAAATACAGCTTTAGGGTTTCCCAGCAATTCGATAGGTTATTTATCATACATATTTCTATATACGGGAGCTATTTACAGCAAAATTGTAATCAACCCCATAGTATGGAGCTCGTCCTTCGCCTCGATGCTCTGGATGCTCTCCTTCAGATTGCGCAGCGCCTTCTTGGTGCCGATCAGGGTAGCGGTCTTGCCACCGGCAGCAGCCTCAACGTGAGCGATAACGTCAAGCAGAGCGTCCTCGTCATAGGCGCCAGCAGCGGGGAAGTAGGCGGTGCCACCCATCTGATCGGCAGTCGCGCCAACCCACAGGGTGTAGATGTCGTTGAGCAACTTCTGACGGAAGGACTCAGCGACCTTGTTGATCATCGCATTGAAATCAACACGGCCAGCAAGAACGCGATTGAGCTCCTCGTAGATGCGGACAACCTTCAGAGAGGTAGGAATGGGAGTCTCGCTGACACCACCGAGACGCTGACGACGAATGCCCTGAGTGCCCTCGGCCGCCTCAGCAACGACGAACAGGTTGTTATCCTCAACGACGAACAGATTCTGATCGCCAAGAGCGAGGTTGCGGAAATCAACGAGAGAGTTAAACATCTCGTCGCCCTGCAGACCCTCAACAACGGTACGGCTCAGAATCTCTTCAACCAGGGAGAAGAGACCATTGCACTTGCCGTCACGAATATCCTTGTAGTCCAGATAGGACTTGCCATTGTTGGCCTCGACAAGAGCCTGACGCAGAACGTCCTGGGACTGGGTGGTGGAATACTTCTCGACGTTGCCGTTATAGGCGTCAACGGCGAGCTTCACAATATCTTTCATATCAGCCATGGTATGTATCCTCCTTCGTTCTTAATTAACCGACAAGAATCACGTAGTAGGTGTAGCGACCCACAACGTCGATAGCAATGATCTTGCCGACAGCGGTGGAACCGTTGGTGGCCTCAGCAGCGACGTTCAGCTTGGTGCCGGCCTTCAGCTCGACAATATTGCCGATCTCGGGCTGCGCAAGGCCATCGAGGGCTTCCTTGGTGACAGAGAAGATGTCACCGTGATGCAGACGATAACCACGGCAGGGGCGACCGGCCTCGTTGATAAACTCGTCCAGGTTGCGCTTGCGCTCGTCATACATAAGCTCGGGGGAGGCGACCAGAACGACCTCGTGCAGATTAGTGTTGGCAGCGGGAGCGGAACCGACAAAGATCTCACGCTCATAGTCAACAGTGTCGCCATTCTCGTGCGCCATCAGGTTCTCGACCTTCAGAACATTACCGTTCTCGATGGCAGTGGGGGTTTCACCGTCAGCGCCCATGTACTCAATGGACACAAGACCGGCACGGACATCAACACCGTACATATTGTCGGTGCGGACAACAGCAAAACTCATAGGTATATCCTCCTTGTAGATTAGTTAGCTTCGATACCGTACTGTGCGAAGATGCCGCCGTACGGCTCATTGGAAATTTCATGTCTCTCAACCTTCAGCTTCGGCTGAGTTTCATCAAGAGAGAACTTTGCTTGGGGAGCCTGTCTACCGCGAATCGCATAGCACTTTTCCTCAAGCGTCTCAGTGTCATACTCGCTGCAGTTCTCACGCAGCTGCTCAAATGCCTCCACGCCTGCAAGATCGGCAAAACGGGAGAACACGGCTTCGCGCGCCGCATTGGCGGCAACGGACTCAGCGTCAGACTTGAACTGGCGAAGCTCGCCAAGCTCGGTGTTCATGGATTCGATCGTCTCAGAAGCCTCGTTGTACTTTGCTTCCCAGCCGGACGCATCCTTGATCTTCTGCTCCATCTGCTCGAACACGGTGGCAAACGGAGAAGGCTGCTCGCCCTCGTCGAATGCGACGATGGCGTACTTCATACGCTTCTTGCTCTCAAAGTCGATCACAGCGTTGTCACCGTTCATTGCATAGGTGAAGCCATACAGCAGCCAATCGCTGCAATCCCAGCAATAGACCTCCTGCGCCTCAAGGTCGCAGTCAACATACCAATAACGAGAGCACTCGCCCCATTCTCTTTCCAGCGTCACCGCCTCCAGCGCATGAACAAGCTCGTTCGTCACGTTGCTGTTCAGCGCGAACTGATCCTCATTGGATCCATCGCCGGTTTCGTCCACCTGCGGATCCTGTGCCGCAGTCTTCATCTCTTCGAATTTCTGGGTAAGTTCCTCGATGGTATAGTCATCCAGAGAGAAGTCCAGACTCTCAATGTCGATGCCGTACTGTGCGGCAAGTTCATGTTTGTCCTGCAATTCTCTTCCTCCTTCCATCGAATAATTTTCTGGGTGTGTATTGTCATCCTCTTGCGAGGGGTTGACCGTTTGAAAACTTTCCTTTAAATCACGCATCATCTCGAAGTACTTCTCTTTGAAATCCTGCTCGGAGAACACCTGCAGTGCAGAGCTTTCAAAGCACGGTGTGACACCGATCAGGGCAAAAGCGGTAAACTCAAAATCGTAGATGTGATAAACACCATCTACAAGTTCACCGTCCTTCACGGTGATCTCCATGGAGTGTGCAGTGACTCCGTCTTTCTTGATCTTCCGGTACGCCTCCTGGCGCTTCCACAGCAGAGCCTCGACGTACAGGTACTCGTGCTCTGTTCCATCCTCTTCCGTCACGGTGTCCCACCAGTATCTGGCTGACTCAGGAATGCATCCGACCGGCTGCGTTGAATTGACAAGCCGCAGCCCACCCTCGCTATCGCGCACGACCTCAACATCGTGCCCACCGAGCGTGTCTGTATCGCGGTCGTAATTACAAACCACCGGGCAACCGAACATTGTCTGGATACTACGTTCGAAAGCATCCTTGGAAATAGAGCTTCCGTTTCTGTTCAGCCCGTGATACGCAACGCGCAGCACACCTTTATCAAAAGAGGAGTTCACCTCGCACAAATCGGTCAGAGATGATGCGTAAGTCATACTCATGACTTTTTCCATCTCAACCTCCTGCATATTTGCTCAACGCAGCGCAGGCCACGCAGAGCTGTATGAAAGCGTGTTCATCGAAATATGAATCACATCGTCCAGTGCAAAGCTCAGTCGCTCGTCATTCACGAACACAGCGATGTTGTTTGCCGGATCTTCTTTCAATAAAACAAAACCCGCCCGGAGGAGCTTATCCTTCGAAGCGGTGTCAAAAACATATATGAACTTGTCTCGCATCAGGCGTCCTCCTGATTCTGCTCTCCACTCTCAGAGATCTCCCCAACCTCTTTCTTTGGAGCACCGCCTTCATCGGTCGCGCCCTTCTTCTCCAGCTCGTCCGAGCTCATCTGCGTCGAGCTTTGAATCGGCCGGAACAGATCCTGCAGACCAAGCACACGGCCTTCCAGGAAGCTCATGCAGTCAAGCTCAGCCTGTCCGATTCCCTGAGAAGCCGCGTAGGCAGAAATCGTGGGAAGACCATAGCTCGCCGCCTTCAGATAAGCGTCGCCCATCTCCTTACGGTTGAATGGAGACACGTCGAGGAATGTAACCTTAAAGTTCTTTCCGTAACTCTGATCCTGAATAATTCGGTTCAGTGCATCTTCGATGCTCTTCACTATGCCGAATGTAATCGTCTGGTCTGCTTTGATCGAGAGCAACAGCGCGTTCGCTGACGCCTTTTCGTTGTTGAACAGCAGGGAAGATACACCTGCTGCCGTAAACAGGTTCTGCTCTGCCTTTGAGATCGTATCGACGTCGCCGTTGTTGGATCGCTCAAAGCTGATCTTCTGCAGATCCATCGGCGTAAGCACAGAGCCGATCTCATCCGGAAGAACCGAATCGAGGTTCATCCAGAATTCTTTCCGTACGTTTGTCAGATATTGTGTGTGTTAATGATGTTACTTCGGTCCGGTCTTTAGCCGACCGGTGAAAAAGATCTCTGCATCGTTTTTTCCGGACATGACGCGATTATGCAAAGTATCATAATTTATACCGGTGATTTTTGACCACTCGGCACATGTATGAGTTTCTCCGTTATGAGTAATGTAAATCGTATTCCTGCGATTATTCGCTTGTACAGACCTGGTCGTCCACCTGCAATTGCCAGGCTCGTACCCGCGATTCACATCAATTCGATCGATAGTAAGATTATCGTCGTATCCATTAGAAAGCGCCCAACAACGAAACTCATCGAAATCATTCAACCATACGTCACAAACCGTAATACCTCGTCCACCGTAATCTTGATAGTTCTGGTCCGTGTCGCTGCAGCACCGGCTCTTCATGCTGCACCATGTGTTATAAAGCCTTGTGTGTCTCCCAGCATGCTTTGTTAGACGCGCAACACTCTTTTCGATGCGAGTGCATCCACACGAAGTCGAATTTCCATTTAACAGATTTTTTCTCAACACAGTAAGCTGATTTCCACAGCTGCATTGACAAAGCCACTCTTCTCCGCGCTCACCATTTGGATACCGATACTCTTTGCTGAATGCAACAGCTGTAAGCTTTCCAAACTGTCTTCCGGTTATATCTTGCTTTTTCATTTACCCATTCCTTTAGTTCTTCACACACAATTTTTAGGGACGCAACTCCCTCTGCGCTGTATAACAGCCACACGCTTTCGCGCGTGAGCAGATCATATCTTCGTCCTTTCGGACGCCCACCGCTTCGGGTGTCATTCACTTACACCCTACTCCCTCTCCGGGATGATCGTTGAACGTTCCGCTGTTCGCGGCTTCGCTGCTGATTGCCCAATCCATACAGTTTTCAAAACCATCACACTTCGGCTTGTTTCATCCGTATGTTGTGGTCTGTATGGCTCTAAGGGTTTTCCAGCAATTCAATGGGTTATTGTCCAAACGCATTTCTGCGTAAGTAGCCTAAGAATTAAGCTTTGTCCAGGTCTATCCCCCACGAACCATCATCCTCCATGGGGATCTTCATTGCGATCATCGCATAGTTCTCAAGAGCAGTCTTCGCAAGCTTCAACTGCCGATAGTCTTCCAGATCATAAATCTCGCGCAGCACTCCGATAAACGGAGGAATCGCGTAATCCAGAATATCCGTATTGCACTTGATTGCAAAGGAGTACGGAGCGTCCAACTCGATCCAGCGAGTCCTGTGCTTTTCCTTCTTGAAGATCTCATATTTGCGTCTGAATTCAGGCGGGTAGAACTCCAAGAGAGACTCTCTCGTGGAAAAATACGAAAAGTCAAACGTGACATTTGGCACGTTCCCCACGATACTGGAAATCTGGCAATAATCGCTCGGAAGCTGTTGGATGGTAATGTTGTCGTTTGTCATCCATACCGTTCCGTAGAATACATCCTCACGCAGACACACTGTGAGGATCTTCGGCAGCTGTGTCTTAATATTCATCGCGGACAAAATATTGAGCACGCGGCGATAGTTATTGTTCACGATTCGTGTGTTTGCCTTTTTCGGATCAATGCGATACGGTTCGACAATGTAGGCGAGATCGGAAAGCCCGACAAAGTACTGTATCAGTCTACGGAAATGCGGGCTTGCTCCATAGATGTAGATCACAGCCCTTCTGAGCTGCTTCTCGTATTTGTACGGGTTTGACAGATATCGCGCAATATCCGCCTTGTTATACAATGCGAATGTCGGAGTTGTGATGTTCCGGTTAAGATCTCTTGTAATCAGGCGGTTCAACACTGCGAACTTGTCAGACACTCTAATATACTTGCTGATGTCAGCGTCCTTATTCTTTTCAGAACCAGGGCGCTTGGGTTCCTGTTTCATTTGTTTTGTTCACCGCCCTTCCGGTGTAGGATGGAGGCTTGATCACAAACATATCTGAGACTGGCGTCGACGAGCCATATCTCTTCCCAAGCTTGTTTTCAAGCTGTGTTGCCACATAATAATTATAAGAAAGACTGGAGTAGCGGTCTTTTCGCGCTCCAGATTTTTCGAATATCTTCACTTTGCCGCCGGACTCCTCGTGCTGCAGATTGACCAGTTCATCAATCAACAGTGTCGTGTTGATATACGGCAGCTTCAGCTGAATGCGCTCAGGCGGGTTCAGCGACGAATAACCTCTGCACTCGCTGAGTAATTCTTCTGCGTCATATTCATTCATCAATAGGCGAATGCGCCCGCTGCGAAATCCCTCGCGCAGCATAAACGCGCAGTCAGAATTGAACTGTGCACTTGCCTTGATCGACCAAATTACCTTATTTGCACCAGGAGTCGTACACCGCATCGCCATCTCCGTATTGTTGCAGCACGACAGAGCAGGATAGACGTCTCCTGTATCCTGGTCGACAATGTCCCTGGCAAGACAATCATAAACTCCAAGGCCTATGCCGTTCGTATCGAGCACAATATAGTCGCAGTTAAACTCTTCATACAATCTTCGTATGATCAGCGCCTGGTCTTCCGTGCGAAGCCCCTCACAGGATTCCGCGTAAACGATATTGCTTGTATATCGCCCGGCCTTTGTTGGCATCAACTGGTTAACAAAGATCGCTGTTGCGTCGTTGTTGTGTTTCTTGCTTGTCATCAACGCTATATCCGCAGACAGCAATCGCTTCTCTCCATTCTGCTTCGGCGGGATGCGCAATTGCTGTGAACCTGCAAGTTTAGACGACAGCCGGTCGGGGAGCATCGGATACTTGATCTTCCTGTTCTTCGATACAGAGTCAAACTCAAAGAACGCTCCGTCCGCAGAGCCGTAAAACTCTGCGCACATTTCCATGGAGAACTTGATATCTGAGTAGTCGCTCTCTGACATCTCGTCCGCAACAGTCTCCGGATCAAGCAACCCTTCACTGATCGACAGCTGATACGGAAATCCGCATACAAACTGATGGCGCGACGGATCGACCATTGCCCGCAGCGTATCAACGCACTTCGTATAAGACCAGTGGTCTTTAAAGTACGCAGAACTGAGGTACATCGTCAGGTTCTTTTCCTTCGCATACTCCGCTTTACGCTGCTCGTCCGTCAACTCTTCATATCGAGGCATTCTGCGAAGAGTGAGAAATTTGCGCAGGACGGTATCGATCGTATCTTTTGAGATCAATCGATACTCATCCAAAAGTAAGACGTGGCAGCGGTTGCCTCTTGCTGAGTCACTTGCTGTCACGACTTTGATAACGCTGGTATTATTAAAGACAAGCTGAGCATTGGTCGCATTGATCTTCGTCTGCTTCTCGTCGATCTCCGCACACAGCTCCGGAGATAATGGTTTCAATTCCAGAATTACTTTTTCCAATACGTTGATTGCTTGCGATCGTCTGCCGGATGCAATACACACTTTAGTGCCAGGGTACAAGATGCATCTTGTCACGCAGTAGATCGCGCTCAAGTATGTCTTACCAAGGCCGCGGCAGGCTATCAACACAAATGTTGTGCACCAAAACATCATCACGATCAGAATCTTCTGAAACCGTTTCAGCTTAATGTGCAGATAGTCTTCAACAAACTTATCCGGATTGTTTCTGTAAAAGGCACCCCAGTACGCAGCGCCCTCCATAACATTCTGATACCTGCTGTTCACGGATCATCACCCCCGCCGGGAGGTTCATCCAGCATAACTTCCGAAAAGAATGTCTCATCATCGTCGCCGTCGTACTCGGGCTTATCCACGCGCAGACGCGCGATTTCATCCTCGTACATTTTGGCATACGCATTCTTCAAACCAAGCATCTTGCAAAGATGCCCCATCCAGATGAACACGTATTTTCTCAGGCCGTTCACGTCCTTCAGATCATCGTCGATCTCCGGAAGCGGCCGCTTTGTCTCGTAGCGGTACAGCCACACGCCAAGCGGCGTGTTTGACAGCTCAGCGTCCTGCGCGTCGTTCTTTGTCTGGGACGGCTTGATATTCAGGCTTCCGAGGGCATCCATCAGATTCTTTGTAGCCTTATCTGCAGCCTCACCTTTTGCGCCACTTTTCGCGATGATCATCTCGTTCAGGCACACCTGTTTGTAGAGCGCTTCCTGTACGTTTGATATATCGCCCAACCCGCTCGTCCACTTTTTGTACCGACGGTCAAGATCCTCGTAGATCTCTCTGTCATATCCACGTCCCCAAAAGTCGATAAGCTCCTGGTCGATCGGTTCCTCTTCTGTCTCGTCCTGTTCTTCCGAATACACTGGCGCTGGTTTGATGTGCGTCGCAGCGGCCCCATCAAAACTCCATAGCTCACCGGACTCTCTCAGTGTGTCATCGTAAGACTTGCCGGCGTAATTGATTGCCGCAACACGTTGAAGGTATACAGAGGTCACAGAGCGATTCGATGCTTTCGCCGAAACCGAATCGAATAAGCGTTCGTTCCAATAGATGTCGAGCTTTCTGCAAATCTGATGCATAACTGCTTTTGGATCATCCGTCTCACGCATGTACTCGGCGTACATTTTGTCGACACAGTTCCGACATATCGGTATATAACCGATCCCCTTGTAAGACGGAGCATAGCTGACAGGGAAGTTCCCTTTATATCTGCCGTACCCTATGCCGCATCTAGCGCACACAACGGTCTTGGCGCTGATGTCCATTCCGGTGTTAGTCAAGTTCTTCACCGTCCTCCGCTCCGTACACAGGAAGCGGATCATAAATGTGCTGCTCCTCCAGCGACATCTGATAAAGCTTGGCAACCATCTTCAAATCGTCGCTTGCGTAAAAATGCGGATAATACTTTCCGCCAACGTCATATTTTTCATCTGTTTTTACGTCCTTCACTATACGCGGCTTATGATATTTCAAAGAGAATCTTCCAAACCCACGAATGGATACATCCTCTCCGTTCTTCAGAGCCTCTTTGATAGAGTACAGGAGCATTTCAAAGATCGCCTCCACATCTTTTGCGTTATATAAAACGGCAGAGTCTGAACCCTGCGCGACAAACTGCTTCGTATTGCCGTCTTCGTCGGAAACAAAGAAAACCTTCTTCGGCGTCGATACGTACTTCCTCAAACCGTTTTCCCTGGCGGCGTTGGCAGCAGCTTTTACCAATTCTCTTTTATTCATTTCATTCCTTCTCTTTCAGTTGTCAGACGCTTTCGAGACCTTTTTTCTCAGGGACTGAGATTTCTCCGTCCTTAAAATACATTCCGATCTCTTCGTCTGCGTCGATATCCTTGTATACGCGAACCATATCAGAAGATTCCCACGACACGATACTCTGTATTACACCGTCAGGAATACCGGCATTGGCAAGGCTCGTTGTGAAATAGTGCCTCAGACTGTGTATATAAGCAGCTTTGCCGGACAAAGCCGAAAACGTATTCGACCAGCTATTCACTGTCGAGATTGCAACATGCTCTTTCGGATTTGAAACAGCAGGGAAGAGCCATACACTGTCGATCCCGCGCATCTCGCGATCTTTCATCCATAATTCAAAGTACGGACGGAATCTGTTTGCAAGCGTATAGCACTGCAGCATTTTACCGCCGCCACGACCTTTGGTTTTGATCGGATCACTTTTGTACAACGCTCCGTTGCATGTCAGCTTTGACTCGTCAAAGTCGGACACCTTAAACCGGCATAGCTCGGACTTGCGTCTTCCGCTGTACATACCAAGTGCAAGATAGCACGCCTTCTCATAATCCTTCTTTTCGATCAACTTGTTCAGCAGTGCTTCCAATTCTTCATCTGACCATACGGTCTTTTCCCGCACAGGCTGATTCGCAGGATTCTCGACCTTCTTGATGATGTTCCGAAAATCCGGATACTCATCATCCAGTACATTTTCAATGTAGTTGCTCAGAGATGACAGTGCCGCCTTCAAACGCCGCACTCTTGCCGGACTGTTGTTGTTTGTGTTTAGTAACCAATTCTGATAGGCGATCACATTTCTCTTTGTCCATTCGACAAACGGCTTGTTGTCGTTATGCTCCAAGCACCATACCCATGCAATCTGGATATCGTTCTGATACCCGAAGATCGTCATTTCGCTCCGCTGAACGGAACGAAGATAATCCAGGAAATCATTGAGAAGCTGTGTGTTATCACGGTTGACCTGCGCAAGCTTCTCTGCCGAGGTAATCGAATTCATTTGTGTTTCTCTGCCCACGCAAGCACCTCCTTTTACGCAGTCCATAATCTATCTGGACTGAATGCAATGATATAGGCGGAGACATTGCTGTCCCCGCCTGCTTTTATTTTAATGGAATGTCGTATGTACAGATAACTCCGCTGTCGTCGCACACACACACGAGCTGTTGCGGGTGTCCATAAATACGCTGCCTGATGCAGTAGTCGTCCATTCCAATGAACGAACCAGCCATGATCGTCTTCACACCCTGCACTTCATCAATCCTGTTGTGGTGCAGATGCCCGGATAGTACAGCGTACAGAGGGCGGCGCGCCATGGCCTGCAGTGCGGCGATCTTGGTCGCACCTGCGTCAAAGTCGCCATGTACACCGGCGTACACCTTGCCCCTGATATCGAGCAGGTACATCGTACTGTCGATCTTCTCACAGCCGCCGATAACAACGTTCTCAAAGTTCTGCAGCCGCGCCGACAGATACCAATCTACAAGATCATCCAATCGTTCGTCGATGGGCGAATTCTCCTTCGTGTCAAGCCTGCTGTGGTTGCCGGCCACGCTAACAAATATGACCTTGCGGAAATGCGCGCTCAGTTCTGCTAAGAACTCGGCGATCAGCTCAGACACGCCCTTCACCTGCTCGATCGCGTTCTCGCGATTTGCGATCTGGATCGTTGGGTGGATGCGTCCGGAGATCGCGTCTCCGTTGCTGAACACATAGCAGTTTTCACTGCGGTGCCGCTCCGCAATAGAGATGATCCGGTCGAGATAATTCTTCATCATCTCACGGCATACCTCCGGGTTATATGTATTCCACGCGTTGTGAACATCGATCCCATAATGGATGTCATTCAATGAACAAAGCAGATCGTTATCCGACGGCTCTATGTATGTTCTCTCATAGGAGAGTGAGGGGAGGTCTCCGGATCGTACGGCGGCCGTCAAGATCTCGTTTAGTTCCTCTTGACGGGAGCGTTCTCTCACAACCTTATTAAAAGCCGCCCGCATATCGTAGAACTTCTGGCGCTCCTTGCGAAGCTCCATCATCTTTGCCTCGATCTCCCGCACCTCGTCAGAGGCAGAGATCTGATCCATACGGCTCTCATCCAGCAGCTCGAGTGTGCGTCTACTGCCGTAAAACATTCTGCGCGCCACGTCGCTGGAATACGGCTGCCCGTACACCAACTCAGCGAGCTCCGAATAATCAACATCTGCGAGAGTCTTATCAACAAGCTTTCCGTATATCAGCCGCCTGTGGAAATCAAATTTAGTTTCGTTTTCCTTTTGCTCGATTTGCATGGTTCGTATCCTTTCCGTTGTTGGCGGTGACTGCACCCTGGCTGCGCGATCTGTTCAGAAACTTCATAACAGATGTCGTCTCCTCACAGTAATAACGGTGCCGCTTTGAGCGCTGCTTCATCGTTCTCACAATGTGGACATTCGGGAAGCGCTTGGCGATAATCTCTTTCTCACTTTTGCTGATAGCTATCATTCAATCATCCTTTTCTTCAATATTGAAGGGGTCAAAATCATATATTCCCTTCATTAATAGCAACCCATCAAACACCTCAAAAACCCAGTAAAATCAACGGGTTTCGGGTTTAATTAAATGTCAACAAAACAATATAATTAACATTACTGGGCGCGAACACGCCTGTTGTAACGCATCACAGCATTCACATGATTTTTCACCATGATCTCAGCCGCACAGGATCGACAGTACTTCTGCGGACGCCCAGCCCTGTCCGTCTCTGTTTTCGTTGTAATCCCGCAGTTTGCGCATTTGAAATACGGTTCTCCATGGTACATCATATATTGGTATCCGAGATTCCTGAAATCGGAGATCTCAAGCGCCACGTCTCCATCCTCCGCAAACAGAACCTGCACGTTCGTGTTGTCAACCTTTTTGGAAAACCGGATCATCCCACTACGGTACAGTGTGTTGTACATCAAACTCTGTCGCTTGATCGACGTGTTGATATTCGCCATACGCATGATATCCTTGTCCTCATTGTTTACCCAATGCGCCGGGTGTTTGCTAACGGAGTCACAGTACTTCGACAGACAGAGAAGCGTGAACGCCAACCTGCGTAACTGCTTCCCGTCCAGCGCATCAATCTTTGCCATCTCCGCTTTCGTTACGGTAACCTTTTCGATCATTACAGCGTCATACTTCAGTGCGCGCTGCATCGCCGCGTCCAACGTATCCGACCACTTCGGGATGGAAGCGGTAGGATCGCACTGGATCAGAAAAGAATCCAGAACCTTGCGTGTCTCAGACTTAGACAGCCCGCTGTCTATGTAATATCTCGCCACTCGATACAGCGTCTCGAATGGCTTGCTTCCGAGCGAACGGGAGGAGATCATATCCTCCGCCCATTCGTGCTCATTCAAAACGATCGTCATATGTAACACCAACCCTTTTTGTTCCGATGGAGAACCTCTCTCCGCAATATGTAATATCGCCGTAGCGATCAATAGAGGGATACGAAATCTCGTACCCATTTTTATCCAGCAGATTTTCGATGATCTCGCTGCCACACATATTCCACGCAAACCGCTTTGTGGAGCTCTTGGTGTAACACATATCAAGCACGATATTGCACAGCGCTGCGGCGTTTGGGCACGCGATGTCACAGTCTCGCCGGAACTCTTCGTTCATCGCTGCCAACGCAGCGGATGAATCCGCCTCATCTATCCGTTCATAGCTTGTATACGCGGCATATCCGATGACCCGCTTATTGTATTCTTCATACAAACGCTTGACAGCCTGGTACTGTCTCGGCGTGTATTCAGCGCGGCTCTTCATAAAACGGTAGTCGAAGTGCCCGTGCGAATTCTGCTTCCCAACGTATCCGTCGAACTCACGTTCAAACCTGCGGCAGATCTTGTTCATCACACAATCTCCCATGCCAACAGGCATCCTGGATTTGTAGAATCTGATGAACTCGTTCTGCCGGTCCGACAGATTGTCGCTGCTCATGCCGATCATTTCTTGAACACCAACGCCAAACTCACGCATCGAGTTCCGTTCTGTATTCTTGATGTACTTGTTGTACTGATTCATCAGCGACGGATAGATATAGCGCATGAAGTAAGGCTTCCTATCGGCAACGATCTTCCTGTACGGTTCTCCGGAAGCAGAAAATCTATCGTGCCAACTCCTCGGCATCGGTTTACACACAATCCCTTTTGCCCGGTCGATCGCGTTCTGCTGATAGAGTTGGCCACAGCGGATACGGTAGGCGAGCGCCTCGTATTCCTTTGAACCCTTCTCATAATGCGACTGAACTTCAAACATGCTCGTGATCCAATTCGTTGTCTGGCCGATATCGTTGCCAAAGCTTTCGATGTTTGCGCGAATGAAATCTCCTTCGGACGGAACGCACTTCTTCGCTTTTCGCTGCGCGCACATCAGGGCGGGCATTTCCTGGATCCTGTTTACAAGAATATTGTTGTCAGTCAGCATTACAATGTCGCCGTCCATATCAGCGCCGTTTAATGCTGCCGTGATAGTATCCCAACCGTTCAGTATCGTGACTGTATTCATATACCGATACCAGTGTCGCGTGTCGTCGTTGTCTGCCACATGCACCAGTCGTATATTGTTGTGACACGTCATCGGCGCACGGAAGCATGCGAGACGGTCAGCTCCAACGTTCGCCCAATACTCGTTGTAAATTTCTCCGGCTTTCAGAAGCCCGGTCTTCTCCAAACCGAACAGACTCTGACAGAGCAGATATGGATCTCCGCTGATGATGGAGTAATTGCCGTGTACGTTCAGCACGCCAACCTTCGCCTGATTGATCCGGTTACGAATCAGCTGGTAGATACTGCTTTGCACGAACGGATCATCCAATACCCTTCGGTCGATCATGATCGCCTTAATGAAATCGTCCGGCAAACGCTCGACGTTGGACTCGTTTAACCCGCTGCCCTTCAAAAACAAAACTGTCTTTCTCCAGTCACCGCGCAGCACATCGCGGAACTCCTCCATGGTCGGGCGAATCAGTTCATCAATATCTTCGTCTGACAGATCGTAGCTTTGGATAAACTGGTAGTTCAGCGCTCGCTCGCTCTCAAGAACTTTCGGTGCAGTCTTCGTTACGCAGAACGTATAACCGTTGGATAGGGAAGTGGACACATAATCGTCACAGCTTTTGTAAGAGTCCCAAAGTTTCGCCATTGACGTAGTGAATATCGCCTCGACATTTCTGATATCCACATCGTTTCCCCATGCGTCGCGCACAATATAGGAACCAGCAACCTTGTCTGCAAACTCCAAAAAGTCAAAGGTAAACATCATACCTTTCTCAAAAGAGAAGCGTGTATTGACGCCGCTGACTGTGTAGTCAAGCCCCAACTCCTCACTCCACCGCTCGGCGAGAGAGGGGAGCATCAACCCGAATCCGTCCGACGCATCCATCGTTATCTTCTCGCCGCGCCGCAGCTCCATCACCGGTTCGCCTTCGCCCTCATCTGTCAGATACAGAATATCGGACAAGAATTCCGTCTCTGCATCGTTGACGATCAGAATACCATTCGGTGTAGACACCGGGACGGATGCACTGCAAGCGAGCGCCCTGTACGCCTCCAGCTTTGCCGTTACCAGTTCTTTCGTAAGGTCTCTGCCGTTATCGATCCTGCGTTTCAGTTCGTCTGCAAGCCGATCGCTGACGAACACGATCGTGGAATTTTTGATCCCACCGTTCGTGCCGAGTAGCCGCTTATACTTCACACCGTTGATCGAGAACCCACGGCAGGCACGGTGGTAATCCTTCTCCCGGTCGATGATCAGGCACATATAGTCAGGTTTGAACTGAATATCATCCAGCTGCCTGTAAAGTTTGCGTATCGTTCGCTTGTTCTGCGGGCTGTTCTTTTCCTTGCGCAGCTGTCGGATCTGCGTCTTGATCTCCCGCGCCATGGCATCTGCGTCCGTGATGCCGTTTAGCTCATCGATCCAACGCAATACCTGGCTGTCGGCGAGCGAGATAACCTCGTCGTTCCTTCTCGCTTCGTCGATCGGCAGCGTCAGCTTCCAGCGTTCCTTGCGCAGCCGGCTCGTATGTATTTTGAATATGTATTTCTGGCACACCAACTGCTTACTTATCGTCTTTCACTCCTCGTCGTAAAACTCTTTCAGATACTCAAACCACGCGGATCTGTACAGACTCCTTTTTGTCTCGATAACGTCAGACAAATGCTTTTCACACACCGGCTGTAGCTCGCGCCACTTATCGTCGTATATGGCGTTTGCCGCTGCACATCTGCCGTTCGCCGGACATGCCGCACACGTATTACCCAACAGAACTCCCCTCCTTACTAAACGAATCGATCCATTGCAGGAGGAGCTCTCTCATTCTTCTGCTGGGAACGTATATGTAGATCTCATGACCTTCCCGGATGCACGACCGCCATACCCACTGCACCATGACAGACAGAGCATACATATCTTCGTCGACCTCGATGCCGTGCTTCTGGTAAAACGTCTTGTCTCCCACGTTCATGAAGATGTTGACCGGATATACCAGGTGGCTGCGGTTCTTATAATCGTTCGTCGCCTTCGCATTGAAGGGGAGGAACGAGTTCCAATACCCCTTGCCTCTGAGCTTCTGGAACGCAGATTTGTACGTGCCCCACATCCGCTTGTCCACATCAACGTCCCCCCAGATATGCTTGTAGTAATTCATAATGTTCTTCCGCAGCTGCTCAACGCCGGCCGGATTGCTTTCAAACCACGTCATCGATAGTGCGTACTTCTCTTCGCCGATGGCATTCAGCTTCGGGCTGTCCATCACATGGATCATATCCTTCAGATTGGTTACGTACTCCGGCATATAACCTTCACCGTCACAGAATCTGAAAGTGCCTTCGCTGTCATGTGCAATGTTGACGAACTCATATGGGATATCGTAAATCTCCAAAAAGTGATGGATGCTCTGACCTTCAAAGAGGTATGTCAAGATGTACACATCCTTGAAGGACAAGATCAGCTCCGGCGGCAATACCCAGTAAAACAGCGTCTGGCTTTTGTCGTCTACGCGGATCAGTTCGCGCGATCGCAGCATCCAGAACAGATCGTGCAGCGCTTTCCCGTGATAGTCGTGATTCACAATGCTGTACGTGCCGTTTTCCTCTTTGATGTATCCGGCGTCAATTGCCAGCTGGAGATCGTCTTCCGGGATATCATAGTTCTCCAGCACGTCCACATTCTCGTCGATGATCAGCGTGTAGCCTTGCGTACGGATGTCGTCCAGCATGTCCGGCGTGTAGGACTTGAATGCCTGATGGGTCGTGGCGATATTGTGACCATCGGCGATCAGAGCTGCGGTGTGCAGGTATTTCTTGAACTGATACTGTTTCAGTTTGTCGCTCGGCTCGATGAACCTGGCGCCCGGACACCCTTTCTTGATCCGGGCAGCTTCGTCCAAATAGGGCGTGATGTAGATGAACTTTTCGCCGGGATGCTCGTTGATGTAGGTGATGGCGGCGCTGGACTTGCCGGCGCCCATGATACTGTCGCAGACTTTTACCATTAACTCACTCCAATTTGTTTTGATTTTTGTATGTAGGAAGCTCCGCTTCCGGAAGCCTTGAAACAGGGGAAAATCGATTTTGGAACCAAGTTGGTTCCAAAAGTTTTGGAAACCCCAGGAAAATCAACGGGTTTCGGGCGCGGCCTTAAAAGAGAATAGGAGAAGACATTTCTCTGGTATCCCAGAGACCGTTGCGTAAACGAAGCCTCTAATGGTCGACCAGAGTGTGACTGGCTCCGCCTATTGTTTCACGTTTGGCGGTTTATCCTTGCAACAGCACCGTGCCTGTCTCAACTAATGAACCTTTTCGCGCACGCTATCAGTACCGCGGCATCAACCATGACCGGACAAGCGACGTGCTCCGGATCGTATTCTTCGGGTCACGAGCCGATCGCCAAACGGAACATGATATAATTAACTTTTCTGAGCAATAAAAAAGTAAACTGCTTAATTAACATTACAATTGAATTATAACATACTTTTTCGTTCTGTCAATAGTATCAACAGTGAATAAACTGTAAACGACCATTTAAAACGTTTCCTGTGTTTAAGTGGTGTCCCCAGACAGATCTGCAGGATGAAATCCAAAAGTAAAAGATGGCAGTACAACAACCTTTTGGGATTCTGGACTTTAAAAAACCATTGAAAACAAGTGATTGTAAAGGTTGCAAGATTTACCGGTTGGAGGAATTTTTTCGATGGGAGTGTGGTGAAGTGACTGTCTGGATTTCAGCACGGAACAGCACCAAAAATACCAAAACTACGGCTCTATGTTGTATAGTGCGAAAAGACAACATAGCATTACACCCCAGCTACACCCCCGCCGCCGCTGAGCACCCCCTTGCGGTAAATGGTCAAGGATTGCAAAAATTTTTCTTGACAAATTGAAAATAGCCGCTATAATAAACAATAGCAAGCAACACAACGGCTTGCACAAAAATTCAGAAAAGAGGTATATCAAAATGAAAGACAACAAGACAACCGCCCCCGCGACGGTCAACGGCTTGGACGTGCTGAAGCGTCAGCTTGAAACAGAAATAGCAAGCGGCGCAGACTATGGCAAGACCTTGCAAGACCTTGCAACCGCAATCGCGTATTCTGTTTTGAAAAAAGTTGCAGACCCCCAGCGCAAGGCGGGCAAGGCCGCCCCCGTCAAGACTTACGCAACCGCCCCCAACGGTGAAACAAACAGTAACGACGGCGCTAAACATATTCAGACTTTGCGGCGCGGCATAGCGGGAGACCGCTCAAAGCTGGATAGCATTGAATACGCCGCGGGCCGCGCATGGACAACCGCCTATAATGCAGACGGCGAGTTTGTACAGACGTTTAACGCCGCCGCTATGAAAGACTTTGACAAGCTGACGCAAAATCCCTTGTCTGATGGTATCGACCTTGTACAAGAGGCCGCCCTTGCAATCATGGAACAAGCCGCCGCCCATGGCGGCGCGTCCGGATGGTTAGACAAGCCCTATACCGCCCGCAGGCTTGACAAGCGCGTCGTTATTCGTTCAGACGATTCAGCCGCATGGAAAGAGACGGAGACAACTCCAATGCAAGAAGTTTACCGCGCCGTCCGTGCGCTCATTCAGCGCAACAAGGCCATTTCAATCGACCCCGCGAACGCATATACATACATTGAGACGGAAACAGACGGGGAACAGACTTTCCGCCGCTTGCCGCGTCTATATGACTTGGGGGCGTATAGTGTAGATTCAACCGAATTGTATACCGTGGACGGTGAGACTGTAACGGAGTTTGACGCGCTTGTTGCGCGTATGAATCTAACCAGCAGACAAGCGCAAATTCTCCGCTTGCGTATGCAGGGGCACGGATACAAGGCCATTGCAACCGCACTTGGAATAACCAAAAGACCCGTTATAACCGCTTGCGCGGCCATGCAGAAAAAGGCTATTGCAATAGGGCTTGCCCCTGCCGCCCCTGCCGCCCCTGCCGCCACGCAAGCCCCTGCCGCCCCTGCCGCCACGCAAACCCGCATGATAACTGAAAAAGAATGGCTACACCTCACCACGCGCGCACCGCTTGACATGGAATAAACCGGAACGCACCACGCCGCCGCCCAATACGGGGCGGCGGTTTTCTTTTTTGGACGCGCCGCAAGCCCGCAGGGGCGGCGGTGAGCACCCCCTTGCGGTAAAGGGT
>CAMZIO010000002.1 GCA_947307255.1 uncultured Clostridia bacterium
CGGCGCCGTTGCCGAATTGGGTCGGCAGGCAGATCCGGAGCGAGATCGTATCGCGGTGGACGGCGCGGCAGTGCATCTGCCGGAGCGGAAGCGCTATCTGATGCTCAATAAGCCGCGCGGCTACGTCTGTACGCTCAGCGACGAGCAGGGAAGGCCGACCGTGGCCGAGCTGGTCGAGGACTGCGGTGCGCGGGTTTTCCCGGTGGGTCGGCTGGATCTGGATTCGGAGGGCCTGCTGCTGCTGACCAATGACGGCGAATGGATGCAGCGGATATTGCATCCGCGCTATGAAATCGACAAGGTTTATCATGTTACAGTTGCCGGCGCTGTGGACAGCGCGGCGCAGGCGCTCGGCGCGCTGCGCGACCTCGACGGCGAGGAGATCCGCCCGGCGCAGGTGCGTTTTTTGCGAAAGGGAACGGAGACGGCGGAGCTTTCCATCGTGATCCACGAGGGGAAAAACCGCCAGATCCGCCGCATGTGCGCACGGGTCGGGCTGCACGTCAAACGGCTGCGCCGTGTGCAGGAGCACACGGTAAAGCTCGGTACGCTTAAGCCGGGCGAATGGAGAGAGCTGCGTGCGGAGGAGATCCGCGCGTTTGATCACTAATTAAGGAGAACGAGCATGGCAAAGAACATTTTACATACGATCGAAAAGAATATGAACAGCTTTTCCAAGGGCCAAAAGCTGATCGCACGATACATTCTCAGCAGCTATGATAAGGCTGCGTTTATGACGGCCAGCAAGCTGGGAAAAACGGTGCAGGTAAGCGAATCCACTGTGGTGCGCTTTGCCACGCAGCTCGGCTATGACGGGTATCCGAGTATGCAGCGGGCCTTGCAGGAGATGATTCGCGGCAAGCTGACGTCTATCCAGCGCATCCAGGCGTCCGACGGGACGCTCTCCGGCTCTGACCTGCTGACGAACGTGCTGCAGCGGGACATGGAGAAGATTCGCATGGCGATCGACCAGACGGACGGAGCGGAATTCGAGCGTGTGGTGGAAACCGTCAATGCGGCAAAACGGATTTATATCATCGGGTTCCGTTCCTCGTCCTTCCTTGCCGGATATCTGAATTTCTATTTTCGCTTGATCTACGACAATGTCATCCTGGTGCAGGGCGGCGCTGCGGGTACGTTTGACCAGCTCTTCCGCGTCGGCGCAGGCGACGTGGTGTTTGCCATCTGCTTTCCGCGCTATTCAGAGCTGGCCATTAAGACGATCCAGTTTGCCAAGGATCGCGGCGCAACGATCATCGGCTTGACGGACAGCGAGATGTCTCCCGTTTACCATCTGTCCACCTGCTCGCTGCTCGTGCGCAACGAGATGATCTCCTTCGTGGATTCTCTGGCTGCGCCGATGAGTATGCTCAACGCGCTGATTCTTGCAGCCGCCCGCAAGAAGGGGGCGGACGTTTCCGCCACGTTCTCGGAGCTGGAGCACGTTTGGGATCGCTTCGGCATTTTCGGGAAGGTAGAAGATGAATAAGCAGGTGTTGGTGATCGGAGGCGGAGCCTCCGGAATGATGGCGGCGATTTGCGCAGCGCGCAAAGGCGTCGCCGTTACGCTGCTGGAGCCGAACGAGCGTCTGGGCAAAAAGCTCAACATCACCGGAAAGGGACGCTGTAACGTAACGAACGAGAGCGGCTGCGAGGAGCTTTTGGCAAACGTGCCACGCAACGCCCGCTTTTTGTACAGCGCCTTTTCCCGCTGGGACGGGCGCGATACGATGGCGTTTTTTGAATCGCTTGGCGTTGCGCTCAAGGTGGAGCGCGGTAAGCGCGTTTTCCCCGTGTCGGATCGTTCGTTCGACGTCAGCAGCGCACTGGAACGGGAGCTGAGGCGGCTGCGCGTGTATTTGGTGCGCGACCGCGCCCGGGAGTTGTGCGTGCGCGACGGGCGGGTGTGCGGCGCGTTGGGAGAGAAAGACGCCTATGACGCGCAAGCGGTCATCGTCGCCACCGGCGGCGTGTCCTATCCCGCTACGGGCAGCACCGGAGACGGATACCGCCTGGCCGCCCAGGTGGGACATACGATTGTCGAGCCGCGCGGCTCGCTCGTTCCGATCGTGATCGACGACGCTTGCTGCGGCACCATGCAGGGACTGACGCTCAAGAACGTAACGATGACGGTCAAAAACCAGAAAAACACGGTGGTTTTTCAGGAGCTGGGCGAGCTGCTCTTCACCCATTTCGGCGTCAGCGGCCCGCTGGCGCTCTCTGCCAGCGCGCATCTGCGCGATTTTGAAAAGAATCGGTATCGGCTCAGTATTGATTTGAAAAGCGCGTTGGACGAGCAAAAGCTGGACGCGCGGTTGCTGCGCGATATGACGGAGCGCAGCAATCAGAACTACGCCAGCTTCCTTGGCGGGCTGGTCAACCGCAGCATGATCCCCGTTATGATCGAAAAGACCGGCATTCCCGCCGATACGAAAGTACACTCCATTACGCGCGAGCAGCGCCGTGTGCTGCTGTATCTGCTCAAAAACTTTGAACTGCCGATTTCCGGCCTGCGCAGTGTGAGAGAGGCGATCATCACCGCCGGTGGCGTCAAGGTTTCTGAGATCAACCCCACTACGATGGCCTCCAAATGTGTAGACGGCCTGTTTTTTGCCGGGGAAGTTATGGACGTGGACGCCTATACCGGCGGGTTCAACCTGCAGATTGCCTGGGCGACCGGAAAGGCAGCGGGAGAGGCAGCAGCTGCTGCACTGCTTGCATAATAAAGTAAAATTACTTTACAGATATTGAGAGGCGGAATTATGAAAGAACATTATGCGATTGCAATTGACGGGCCTTCCGGCGCCGGGAAAAGCACGTTGGCAAAGGCGATCGCCGCGGAGCTGAAGATCACCTACGTAGACACCGGCGCGATTTATCGCACGATCGGTTACGTCGCCTGGCAGCGCGGGATCGCGCCGGAGGACGAGGCGGCCGTGCTGTCGCTTTTGCCGCAGCTGGAGATCGGCATAGCGCACGGCGGTGAGGACGGACTGCAGCATATGCTGCTTGACGGGGAGGATATCACCGACCAGATTCGCCTGCCGCAGATTTCGATGTATGCCTCCGCCGTTTCAGCGATTCCCGGCGTGCGCGATTATCTGCTGGAGACGCAGCGCACCTTTGCAAGACGGCAGAGCGTTATCATGGACGGACGCGACATCGGCACCGTCGTCCTGCCAGACGCTGATATCAAAATCTACTTAACGGCCTTGCCGGAGATCCGCGCGCAGCGCCGGTTTCTGGAGCTGGAGCAGCGCGGTACGCCAAAGCCCTTCGAGGAGGTGCTTGCCGAGATCATCGAGCGGGATTACAACGATATGCACCGCGACGTCGCGCCGCTGCGCGCCGCTGAGGACGCTGTCGTGATCGACACCTCGGAGTTGGACTTCGAGCAGAGCAGGGAATTGCTGCTGAAAACGATCGAGGAGCGCCTATGAATCGCTTTTATATGACGGTATGCACCGTGGCAGCGCCGGTGATTCATCTGCTTTTCCCCGTTACCGTCAGCGGGCTGGAAAATCTCCCCGGGGAGCAGGGCGTCGTGTTTTGTGCAAACCATGCCAGCGCGTGGGATCCGATCCTGCTGTGCCTTGCACTGCCGCGCCGGATGCCGATCCGCATTATGGCGAAAAAAGAATTGATGGAAAAGCCGTTGATCGGCTGGTTTCTGAAAAAGCTCGGCGCGTTCGGAGTGGACCGCGGGCATTCCGATTTGAACGCGGTCAAAACCGCGATCCAGAGCGTCCGTAACGGTGGAAACCTGTTGGTGTTTCCGGAGGGGACGCGCGTGGAGCGTGCCGGGCAGGTGCGTGCCAAGGGCGGCGTGGTGATGATCGCCATGCGCACGGGCGCGGCGCTGCTTCCCGTATACGTCGGCGGGAAAAAACGGCTTTTTCACAGAACGCATATCGTCTTTGGACAGCCTTATCACCCGGTAACGGCAACGCGCCACGGCACGGCGGAGGAATATCAGGCTTTTGCCGATGAAATCCTGCGCAGGGCCTACGCGCTGTCTGCGCAGGAGGAATAGGTGCGGCTTCGGAGGAAAACGATGGAGGTAATACTTGCGAAAACTGCCGGCTTTTGTTACGGCGTGGAGCGCGCGGTTGCGCTGGCGGAAAAGACCGCACAGGTGTGCGGCGGCGTCATGCTCGGCAGCGTGATCCACAATGCCAACGTGATTGCACGGCTGGAGTCGTTTGGAATGCGCCGGGCGGAAAGTCCGGAGGAAGTCGGGCCGGGGGAGACGGTTTTGATCCGCTCGCATGGCGAGCGGCGGCAGACCATGGACGCCCTTGCCGAACGCGGCGCAGACGTCGTCAACGCGACCTGCCCCAACGTGCAGCGGATCCAGCGCCTGATCGCAGAGGCACAGCAGGAGGGGCGAAGCGTGGTGATTATCGGCGAAGCGCGGCATCCGGAGGTCATCGGACTTTCCAGCTGGTGCGGTGAGGCGGTGGTGCTGGAAACGGAGGAGCAGACGCGGAAATGGCTGGCTGAGGATCTGATAGGATCGGATAGACCGCTGCTCGTAGTGTCTCAGACGACCTGTATCCGTGCCTTGTGGGAAAAATGCGTAGAAATTATAAAAAAAGAGTGTACAAATCTAAAAGTTCATGATACAATATGCAACGCTACGCAGAAACGGCAGGAAGAGGCGGCAAAAATTGCCGCCAAAGCCGACGTGATGGTAGTGGTAGGGGACCGCAAAAGCGCAAACACCAGGCATTTGACAGAGATTTGCAAAGAGGCCTGCCCGCGGGTGATCCAGATCGAAGCCGCGGACGAGCTCTCGCCGGATATCTTCTTGGGATGCTCTCTTGCGGGTCTTACCGCCGGCGCGTCAACGCCTGCGAGCATCATTAAGGAGGTATATACAACCATGACGGAAGAAATCAAAACCACGGAAGGAACGGAGTCCTTCGAAGAACTGCTCGAAAAATCTTTCAAGACTTTAAATACAGGAGATAAGGTAACCGGCGTCGTTACGGCGATCGGCGCAACTGAGATTCAGGTTGATCTGGGCTGCAAGCAGGCCGGTTACATTCCTGTGTCTGAGCTGAGCAACGACCCCGACGCAAAGGTCGAGGATATCGTCCACGTTGGCGACGAGATCGAGACCTACATTGTCCGCGTCAACGACGTGGAAGGTTACGCAACCCTTTCCAAGAAGCGCCTCGACGCGGTGAAGGTTTGGGAGAATATCGAAGAAGCCGTTGAGAACAAGACCGTTCTTGAGGGCGTGGTCACGGAAGAGAACAAGGGCGGTATCGTCGTTTCCGTCAAGGGTGTTCGCGTTTTCGTTCCCGCTTCCCAGAGTGGTCAGCCGCGTGATGCGGATCTGAGCGCTATGCTCAAGCAGAAGGTTCAGTTGCGCGTAACCGAGGTCAACCGTGCCCGCCGCCGCGTGGTCGGTTCGATCAAGTCCGTGCTCAACGAGGCGCGCCAGGCCGCCCAGGCGGAGATCTGGAACAACATCGAGGTTGGCAAGCACTACACCGGCACGGTCAAGTCCATGACCTCTTACGGCGTGTTTGTGGACATTGGCGGCGTGGACGGCATGGTCCACATCTCCGAGCTCTCCTGGAGCCGCATCAAGAATCCTGCCGAGGTCGTCTCTGTCGGCGACACGCTGGATGTCTACGTCATCTCCTTCGATCCCGAGAAGCGTAAGATCTCCCTCGGCGTTAAGGACCGCACCCAGAACCCTTGGGATGTGTTCATGAACACCTATAAGGTCGGCGACGTTGCCAATGTCCGCATCGTCAAGCTGATGACCTTCGGCGCTTTTGCTGAGGTCGTTCCCGGTGTGGACGGTCTGATCCACATCTCCCAGATCGCGGATCGCCGCATCGACAAGCCCTCCGACGTGCTGTCCGAAGGCCAGATGGTCGACGCCAAGATCACCGCTGTGGACGAGGAAAAGAAGAAGATTTCTCTGAGCATCCGCGCGCTGCTCGCTCCCGCCGCGCAGGAAGAGGCGGTTGAAGAGGCGGTCGAAGAAGCGGCTGAACCCGCAGAGGCTGCCGACGCTGAGTAAAAGTTTAAAAAGCAAAACGCAGGCGTGGCCATTCGGCCACGCCTGCGTTTTGCTTTCTTTTTCTGCATTTCGCGCCCGGTCCACAGCTTCGCGGCAGATCTATTGAAAGTCATCTGTTATCACAAGTAAGTTATGCACAACAAGGTGTTGACAAGCCACTGGAAGTTTGTGCAAAATATGTGATGACAGATGAAAGCCGAGTGAGGCGTGGTGGATGCTGGAATAATCAACGCAAAAAAGTATCAGGCGCAAAAGTTTGGGTCGACACGAACGGCTGCGCATGATATAATATTACATAAGAAAGGAAAGAGAAAATCATGGAAATGGCGTTGAACATGGGCACGTTTGAGGCACTCGACAACAGCGAGTTGTTCGCCGTGGACGGCGGCCGACCTGCGGCACAGTGGATTGAAGGCGCTTGTGCTGTTACTGGCTTGATCGTTGGGGGTGTTGCAGGTTATGTGGTTGGTAATGCAGCTGGTGCTTATGCTGGAGCAAAATGGGGCAGAGTCATTGGCTTCGCGGCTGGAACAGCGGTGACTATTGTCGTTTCAAAGGTAATTCGAAACATCTACTATGGAGATTGATTGACGGAACGAGGAGGGTTTTGATGTCTTTGCGCAATTTTCTAATTTCACTGGGAACAGGTACCCTTTTATCAGTTTTTTTTGCATTTTTTGAAACACGCACAAATATGAAGCGAAAAATACTGGATAAGTTGGGCCGGGGTTGGTCTTCTGTTGTATACCTTTTGCTTGTGGTTGGGCTTGTAGTGGTCTGTGTTGACCACTTTGGCGAAGACATACTAAACAATCCTGTGGTATATGGAATACTTTGTGCAGTTGCTTTTTATGCTGTGCCAAGATCATTTGACCAAAAGAGTAAGGAGAATAGATATGAGTGATAAAACTTTTTGCAATTTAAGCGATGGTTAGTTGGGCCTTGTGCTGCGCTGCTATTGGTGGACTTTTTTGAGATAAGAAAAGCAAATACGAGTGGATAATTCCGCTCGTATTTGCAACTAAGATGGAACATGAAATACTACTGCATCAAGCATCATAACGGATTGCTGGGCGGCGTGCCTTGCCACCGTGTCCAAACAGTACGGGAGCTTTCTATATAGATAAATAGATAAATAGAGAACGACGAGGGCCGTTACGGCTCCCGTCGTTCTGCTTTTTTCCACAGCTTCGCGGCAGATCTATTGAAAGTTATCTGTTATCACAAGTAAGTTATGCACAACAAGGCGTTGACAAGCCACTGGAAGTTTGTGCAAAATATGTGATGACAGATGAAAGCCGAGTGAGGCGTGGTGGATGCTGGAATAATCAACGCAAAAAAGTATCAGGCGCAAAAGTTTGGGTCGACACGAACGGCTGCGCATGATATAATATTACATAAGAAAGGAAAGAGAAAATCATGGAAATGGCGTTGAACATGGGCACGTTTGAGGCACTCGACTATCGGGAAATGATGAATGTGGAAGGCGGCGGTCCGTTCGGCTGGATGCTGGCAGGCTTTGCCGTTGACGGTGTAGTAAAGGCTGCAACAGGTCGATATGTGGGTGAATGGTTTGCCTATGCCATTGAAGAGACCCCTCCAAAAACTCCGCCTATTAAGAATTATCGTCATCGCTGATAGTTGACATTGTCGAGAATTATAATTTTTTTGTAAGGGAAAACATTTTAAAAGGAACTATCATGGGCGGCAATTATTTGCCGCCCATGATAAAAAACAGGAAAATCCCATGCTTTTATCGTCTTTTTATGTTTGAGGTGTTCTATGCGTCTGAGGTACAAAGGATTCGTTAGAAATGCAACCGACTTGCCGGAGTTCGATTTGCCTGCCAATGCGGTTCAGTTCAAAGAGCCGGAAACAGTGAAAGGATTTTTTCGCAGAGCGATGTTTCTTTATTCGATTCCCTTGATAGCATTTGTTTTGGCTATCCGAGGCGCAGAGATTCGTCTTTGGGAAACATATGTTCCTTGGGAACCCTGTGATTTATTGGGCTGTTTGATTGCACTTCTACTTTTAGTTCCGCATGAATTGCTGCACGCCGTTTGCTTCCCGAAGGAAGCCGAAGTATATCTGTATTTCTGCTCACAGGGTGCGATGGTAACTTGTAAAGAACCTCTATCAAAACGTAGGTTTATCTTTATGTCATTGCTCCCGCTGATAATACTTGGCATTTTACCGATGCTTATCTGGCTGGTGATGCCGCCTGCACAATTCTCTTCCGACTTCCTGTTTACGTTTTATACCGTTGCTGCTATCAATACGCTTGGCTGCTGCGGGGATTTGATGAACGTGTACAACGCTATGAGGCAAGTTCCGAACGATGCCCTGGTTCAGATGTCAGGGATCCATACTTATTGGTTTGCTACCGATGAGAATAACGGATGAGAATAACGTATGAAATACTACTGCATCAAGCATCATCACGGATTGCGCCGCGGCGTGCCTCGCCACCGTGTCGAAGCAGTACGGGAGCTTTCTATATAGATAAATAGAGAACGACGAGAGCCGTTACGGCTCCCGTCGTTCTGCTTTTTCCACAGCTTCGCGGCAGATCTATTGAAAGTCATCTGTTATCACAAGTAAGTTATGCACAACAAGGTGTTGACAAGCCACTGGAAGTTTGTGCAAAATATGTGATGACAGATGAAAGCCGAGTGAGGCGTGGTGGATGCTGGAATAATCAACGCAAAAAAGTATCAGGCGCAAAAGTTTGGGTCGACACGAACGGCTGCGCATGATATAATATTACATAAAAAAGAAAAGAGAAAATCATAGAAATGGCATTGAATATGGGCACGTTTGAGGCACTCGACCAGCAGGAAATGTATGACGTGGACGGCGGCGGCGGAAAAATTAGGGACTGGGCTATTGGTTTTTTCGTTGACAAAGCCATAAGTTTTCTTGTTTATTGTTCTAAAAACTATCCAGACCCGTATCGTGAGCATCATCAGTAAATCATAGAGCATCAAAAATTATCATGGGCGGCATATATTTGCCGCCCATGATACAGGTCTTGCAAGCGTTGATTCTTTTTGCCGTGTTTTGCTCTTTAGTCTGTGAGGTGAGGTATGTGAGTAGAAAAAGACTGTGTATCATTTTCTTCATTTTGCAGCCATTATGCAGTTTCTTGTTGGCTGTAACTATATACGATATAGCGGAAGTACCCGAATATTCTATCGCGCAAGATAGCGTACGGGCATATGCCATTGTGCTGATTTCCCTGTTGTTCAGCACATATATCGCCTATCGCAATCGCAACGTCATGAAGCGCGATTACGTGGAGCAGGAGAAGCGGCCAGCGATCTTTTTGTGCAAAACGCTGATTCTTTTGGTTATTACTCTGCTTTTGGGAGAGCTGTGTTACTATTTGGTGGATACCTTTTTCCCACAGGTGGTTTGGGAGAACGAACAATACCTTGACTTATATCAATCTCTGGTTCCATTCCCGCTTTTCTTTGCGAATATTTGCATTTTTGGTCCCATAGCAGAAGAACTCGTCTTCCGCTACGCCCTGCAAGGTGGGATTAAGCGAAAACCTTGGAATGTGATTTTTGCATCTCTGATTTTTGGACTTTTACATACAGGGTTTCATCCAGAGATTATCGTCTATGCGGTGTTAGGGTTATGCTATGGCATTGCCTATGAAAAGACGCAGGATATCAATGTGCCGATTTGTATGCACATTGCGAATAATGTGTTTTCTACAATATTTTGATTTGTAGAGAGGAGCGGATTCATGGTTTCGAAATTTATAGAAAAATGGGCAGACGAACGTTCCGGCGGGATGCAAAAATACTATGTCCGTCATTTATTGGGCATGACTGGAATTCTGAGTGCCATGATTATTGGAGATTATCTTGCAAACAAAGAGTTCTCAGTTCTTTTCCTTTGTATAGCTATAGTCGTTTCTCTATGCTTTCCTATACTGTCTTGGTTTTTAAACGAATTGCGCTACCGTAAGTACCTACGTGATCAATGAAATACTACTGCATCATCACGGATTGCGCCGCGGCGTGCCTTGCCACCGTGTCCAAGCAGTACGGGAGCTTTCTATATAGATAAATAGAGAACGACGAGGGCCGTTACGGCTCCCGTCGTTCTGCTTTTTCCACAGCTTCGCGGCAGATCTATTGAAAGTCATCTGTTATCACAAGTAAGTTATGCACAACAAGGTGTTGACAAGCCACTGGAAGTTTGTGCAAAATATGTGATGACAGATGAAAGCCGAGTGAGGCGTGGTGGATGCTGGAATAATCAACGCAAAAAAGTATCAGGCGCAAAAGTTTGGGTCGACACGAACGGCTGCGCATGATAAAATATTACATAAAAAAGGAAAGAGAAAATCATAGAAATGGCATTGAACATGGGCGCGTTTGAGGCGCTCGACAACAGCGAGTTGTTCGCCGTGGACGGCGGCGGGCCGGCTACGATATTTCTTTCTGCAGTTGGCGTTGCAGTTAGTCCTGTAGTTATGTTCTTTAATCCATGCGTCGGTATAGGATTGCTCTTTGTATCGTCAGGGACGCTACTTAATGAAATTGAAAAGTATAGGTAATTTATATGAGGGGGATTCTATATGATTTCTACGCATAGTTTTCTTGAGTTAAGCATAGATGAATCATACTTAATAAACGGTGGCGGTACGCTGGGTAATAGCCTTATATTTGTTGGCGGTGTATGCATCGCTGTCGGTGGATGTGTTTGTGAAGCTCCATTGGTTATCGCCGTTGGGGTGTATGTTGCGATTCTCGGCCTTTGTCAAGCTCAAGGTTGGTGAATGAATAGATCCGGATCCGAGCAATGCAGATACTCATTGCTCGGACCTTTATTGGAAAGCGGGAGGAATGTTTGCATGAGAAGCATGATAATAGTCTATACAGTGTTTGTCGTTTCTTTTTTACTATTTCAAATTTTTTCAGTTGTTAGATTTGCGGTGAGAGCCAGGCGCGCCCATGCATCATTCTTGCTTGATTTGGGGTATTCATTTGCGATGCTTTTGTTTCATATTGTTGGTTTTTCGCTGTTATTTGATGCGATTTATTGCGTTCTTATAAGTCCTGACGCATTTGCTGATAATCCTTTACCATTTGCTGTTGGAACAATGCCGATTATAGCTTCTTTATCGTCATTGATGTTGAATGAGGGATTATTTGCATATACAGATGATAGATTATATGGACGAAGCCATATATGGGAACTATCAAGTATTGAAGATATCGCTGCGAAGAGCAGTATGCCATTTCATCGCGCGAGGGTAACCATATCGTTTGACAACTCAAAAAAAGCTCTGATTCGCACTTCAATGTCTCGGTACGAAAAGTTTAGCAAGGCTGTTAAGAATTCAAGAATTGACCCTATACAATGAAATACTACTGCATCAAACAGCACGACATCACGGATTGCGCCGCGGCGTGCCTCGCCACCGTGTCCAAACAGTACGGGCTGTCCACGTCCATCACGAAGATCCGCGAGATCGCCGGCACGGATAAGCTGGGCACCAACGCCTACGGCATGGTCAAAGCCGCCGAACAGCTCGGCTTTACCGCCAAGGCGGTCAAGGGCAACAAGGAGGCGCTGTTCTCCGAGTTTCCGCTGCCCGCCGTCGCCCACGTTGTCGTGGACGGGACGCTGCTGCACTACGTCGTGCTGCATAAGATCACGCAAAAAGAGATCGTGATTGCCGACCCCGCCAAAGGGCTTGTCAAAAAGACGCCCGAGGACTTTTTTAAGGAGTGGACGGGCGTGCTGATTTTGCTCGTCCCCGCGCAGACCTTCCAAAAGGGAAAGGAGACGAAAAACATCTTCGAGCGTTTCTGGGGGCTGCTGTTGCCGCAGAAGCGCTTGGTTCTGGACATTTTCGCCGCCTCGCTCGTCATCACCGCCCTCGGCATTCTGGGTGCATTTTACTTCCAGATCATCATTGACGACATCCTGCCCGCAGGCCTGAAAAAAACGCTGACGGTTTTATCCGTTGGCGTGATATTGCTGCGGCTGTTTTCGGTGGCGCTGTCGGTGCTGCGCACGCAGCTTTCTTTACCAAAACAGCGTAGATGAAACCGGCACACCACTGTCCGTTTCCCTTGCGACGGTAGAGCAGCTTTCGGCGATCATGAACCGCTTGGAGAGCACTGAAACGCAGATTGAAGAGTTGGACGCACAGATCGAACGGACAGAAGAACAGCTTCGTCACGGCACTGTCCGCGCCGAGCAATCGGGGGTCCTCAATGCTGCGTCTGCCATCGTAGCGGGAGATGTGATCACGTCTGGCAGCGTTCTTGCAACGATCATTCCTGTTGATGAAAGCGAGTTCAAGGTGCAGATCTATGTCAGCAGCGCGGATATGGGGAACTTGAAAGTGGGGGATGAGATCAAATATAACATTTCCGCCCTGCCGAGCAATCAGTACGGAACGGTTTCCGGCAAAGTATTGAGCATATCGCAGGATGCTCTGGTACAGGATGGGCAATACTCCGGCTATTTTCTCGTGGAGGGCAGCATTGGCAATGCGGAACTGAACGATAAGGACGGTAACGTGGGGAAGATTGCGATTGGAATGCAGACTGAAGCAAAGATCGTAACGCAGACCAAGACGATCATTCGCTATCTATTGGAAAAGATCAACCTGTTCTGAAATACTGCATATCTCCGTTTTCTCACATAAACCACCCTGTAAGGTGTTAAGACCAGCAGGGCGGCTGCGTTCCCGCCCGTAAATATCATATTTCAAAAGGCAGCCCGCCCGCCACTGCCTCCGGGGCGCTTTTTTTGCATTTTCCCTTTGCAAATCGGCTTGGATATGCTATACTTATTATGCTATTGACTTCTGACTTTGCGCGCAAATGAATCATACAGGAGGTTTTTCCCATGGACTATGCTGCACTCTATCAGAAAAAGCTGACCAGCGCCGAGAATGCGGTTAAGCTCGTCAAATCCGGCGACTGGGTCGATTATGGCTGGTGCACCAACCATCCCTACACGCTGGATAAGGCGCTTGCCGCGCGGACGAACGAGCTTAGAGACGTTAAGGTTCGCGGCGGCGTAACGATGTGGATGCCTGAAATCTGCAAGGCGGAGGATGCCGGCGAGCATTTCACCTGGCATTCCTGGCATTGCAGCGGCATTGACCGCAAGATTATTGCCAAGGGTATGGGCTATTTCTCCCCGATGCGCTACAGCGAGCTGCCGCGCTTTTACCGCGACGGCAACGTCAGCGTGGACGTTGCGATGATCCAGGTTACCCCGATGGACAAGCATGGCAACTTCAGCTATGCACTGGCGTCTTCTCATCTGGCGGATATGCTGGAGCGGGCCAAAACGGTCATCGTCGAGGTCAACGAAAATATGCCCTGGATCTACGGTCTGACCGGCTGCGAGATCAACATTGAGGACGTCGATCTGGTCGTCGAGGGAGAGAATCCCCCGGTGGCGCAGCTTGGCGCCGGCGGCGCGCCCACGGAGGTGGACCGCGCGGTGGCAAATCTGGTCGTGCCGGAGATTCCGAACGGCGCCTGCCTGCAGCTCGGTATCGGCGGTATGCCGAATACGATCGGCTCGATGATTGCCCAGTCCGATTTGAAGGATCTGTCCGTCCATACGGAGATGTACGTCGACGGATTCGTCGATATGGCGCTCGCCGGCAAGATTACCGGCAAGTATAAGACGCTGGACAAGGGCCGCCAGGTGTTTGCGTTCGCCGCGGGTACGCAGAAGCTGTATGATTATATGGACCGCAACCCCGCCGTGATGGGCGCGCCGGTGGACTATACCAACGACGTTCACGTCATCAGCCAGATCGACAACTTCATCTCCATCAACAATGCGATCGACTGCGATCTCTTCGGCCAGATCAATGCTGAATCCGCCGGTATCAAGCATATTTCCGGCACCGGTGGCCAGTTGGATTTCGCCATGGGCGCATATCTCTCCCGGGGCGGGAAGAGCTTTATCTGTATGTCCTCCACCGTTACCGGTAAGGACGGCAGCGTCAAGAGCCGCATCGTACCGACGCTGACGCCCGGCTCCATCGCAACCGACCCGCGTTCCTGCGTGCATTACGTCGTTACGGAGTACGGCATGGTCAACCTCAAGGGCCTGTCTACCTGGGAGCGTGCGGAGGCGCTGATCGGTATCGCTCATCCCGACTTCCGCGATGAGCTGATCGCACAGGCGGAAAAAATGCACATCTGGCGTCGTTCCAACCGTTAAATCGTTTTCAAATCTTTTTAAGGAAGAGGGGCAGTTGCCGCTCTTCCTTTTATAAATGCCTTTATAAATTTCAATATCGGGCTTGAAAGATTTGATAAAATCGTATATAATTACTTTAACTTGGTATAACGGACGATGCAATCGGACAGGTCCGATACCGCCTGTGGTCTATCAGAGGGGAGGTGGGCATAACCATGTTTCAAATCGGTGATAAGATCGTGCATCCCATGCACGGGGCCGGCGTGATCGAACAGATCACGGAGGAAAAGATCGGCGGGAAGCTGACGACCTTTTACGTGTTTAAAATGCCCATTTCCGGTCTGACGCTGAAAATACCCACCGGCAACAGCGATGCAATCGGTATCCGGGCAATTTCCAGCAGAGAAGAGATCGAGCAGATGATCCGCGAGATCCCTGCCCTCTGCATCGACATGACGGCAAACTGGAACCACCGCTATCGGGAGAATATGGAGCGGCTGAAAAGCGGCAACCTGCTTGAGGTGGCGGGGGTGATTAAGGCGCTGATGCACCGCGACAACGATCGCGGCCTGTCGAACGGGGAGCGCAAAATGCTCCACAGCGCCAAGCAGATTCTGATTTCAGAGATCGTGCTGGCCGAATGTGTGGAGTATTCCGCCGCAGAAGCGCGGATCAATGCCGCCATGCTGACGAAGGAGAGCGCGTAATGGGATTTCTGCAAAAACTGTTTTCCAAAAAGCAGACCAAAAAACAATACTGCACCGCACTGATTGCGGCGGCGGGCAATTCCAGCCGCATGGGCGGGGAGAATAAGCTGCTGCTTTCGCTTTCCGGAAAGCCGGTGATCGTGCATACGCTGCTGGCCGTTGAACGGGCGGCGCAGGTGGATGAGATCGTCATTGCTGCGCGGGAGGAGGACTTGTTGACCTATGCGGATCTTTGCAGGACGTATGGGATCACAAAACCCGTTAAGGTCGTCATAGGCGGGGCAAGCCGGGAGGAGTCCGTGCTGCGTGCAGCGATGGAGGCAAATGAAAAGGCGACGCTTCTTGCCGTGCAGGACGGCGCGCGCGCACTGGTTACGGGCGAGCTGATCGACGCCGTTATTGAAAAGGCGCGCGTATGCGGCGCGGCGGCGCCCGCCGTTCCCGTACATGATACGATCAAGGCTGCGGTCAACGGCGTCGTTACCGCCACACCGGATCGCGCCACGCTCTATGCCGTGCAAACGCCGCAGGTGTTCGACGCGCAGTTGTTGCGTGCAGCGCTGCAGTCCGCGGTGGAGAATCATGCGCAGATAACGGACGATTGTTCTGCCGTAGAGCGCATTGGCAAGCAAGTTTACTTGACAGAAGGATCGTTGGAAAACATCAAAATCACAACGCCGCTGGATCTGGTTCTGGCACAGGCAATTTTGGATAAGCGAGGAGAATGATTCATTTTCCGCATTTCTTTTGCCATAACGGAGGTAAGATATGACGGATTTGCGCATCGGGCAGGGATATGACGTACACCGCCTGACGGATGGCCGCGCGCTGATTCTTGGGGGAGAGGCGATTCCCTATGCAAAGGGGTTGGCGGGACACTCGGATGCCGACGTTTTGCTACACGCCGTGATGGACGCGCTGCTGGGCGCGGCGGCGCTGGGCGATATCGGGGATCGGTTTCCCGATTCAGCGGCGGAGTTTCGCGGTATCTCCAGCCTGATACTGCTGCGCAGGGTGGCGCAGCTGCTGTCTTCGGCGGGGTATCGCGTCGTCAACGTGGACGCAACGCTTCTGGCACAGGCGCCGAAGATCGCGCCGTATCGCGATAAAATGCGCGCGAACATTGCCGACGCGCTGCAAATCGACGTCTCCCGCGTCAGCGTCAAGGCCACCACCGAGGAGGGGCTTGGTTTTACCGGCGCAGGAGAGGGCATTGCCGCTCATGCCGTTGCACTACTGGAAAAGGCGGAATAGAAGAGAACGGAATACGGCAACGGCACCGCGCTTGACAGCCTGCAGCTTGCAGGCTGTTTTTTTCACCGCCCCCATCGGCTGCTCATAGTATGCGGTGAGGGGGCGTTATTTGTGGATCGTTATTATTTGTCCGCCCGCTCTGTCACGTATGCCCAGAAAATGGCAAAGGTGCTGGAGCAGAACGGAATCCATCCTAAAATTCGCCGCGTCAGTGCAACTATGAGCGGGCGCGGCTGCGGATATACGCTGGAGATTGCGGCATATCAGTACGAAAGAGCCTTGGCATTGCTGAAAGCAGCCGGATGGAACCCAACCCGGGTGTTCGTCTCCGCGGACAGCAGATTGCGTGAGGTAGGCGTATGATTTATTTTGACAGCGCAGCGACGACGTTTCAAAAGCCGGCGAGCGTGTACCGGGCAGTTGCCCGCGCCATGCAGACGATGAGCTCGCCGGGGCGCGGCGGGTATGCGCAGGCGCGCGCAGCGGAGGAGATGATCTTCCGCTGCCGTGCCGCAGCCGCGGAGCTTTTCGGCGTCGAGTCAGAAGAACAGGTCGTATTCACCACCAGCGCAACACACGGGCTGAACATCGCCATCAAAAGCCTGATCCACCCGGGCGACAGGGTTATCGTTTCCGGATACGAGCATAACGCGGTAACGCGCCCGCTCCACGCCCTTGGCGCAGAGATCATTGTTGCAGGCGGCTCGCCGTTTGATCCGGAGAGCATTCTCCGCTCCTTTGCGCGCGCGATCGCCGTCGGCGCGGACGCCGTGGTCTGCACTCATGCGTCCAACGTGTTCGGGTATATTCTGCCGATTGAACAGATTGCGGCGCTGTGCCGCAGCGCCCGGATTCCGCTGATTGTGGACGCGGCGCAGTCGGCGGGGATTTTACCGCTTGACCTGTGCGCACTGGGCGCCGCGTTTATTGCCATGCCGGGGCATAAGGGACTCTACGGGCCCCAGGGCACGGGGCTGCTGTTATGCGCACGCCGGACGCAGCCGCTGCTGGAGGGTGGAACAGGCAGTGAGTCCCTGATACAGGATATGCCAGAGTTTTTACCGGACCGTCTGGAGGCGGGGACGCTGAACGTTCCCGGCATTGCAGGCCTGGAGGCAGGACTCCGCTTTGTGAAAACAGTCGGCCCCCAGCGCCTTTTGCGCCACGAGCAGGCCCTGGTGCAGCAGGCGGCACAGCAGCTTTCGCGTCTGCCGGGGATCACGTGTTATCACGCGCAGAACACCGCACTGCAGGCCGGGGTATTGTCCTTTACGGTACAGGGGCAAGATGCCGAGGTGGTCGCACAGACGTTGTCCGAGCGAGGGATCGCCGTGCGCGCCGGATTGCACTGCGCGCCGTTTGCGCATAAAACGGCGGGCACACTGGACACGGGGACCGTGCGCGTCAGCTTTTCCGCCTTCAACCGCATGCAGGAGGTGGAAACGCTCGCACATGCGCTGCGCGACGCAGGGAGGTAGAATCATTTTTTTCAATTTCATGGAAAATTCACAACCGCCCCGTTGCAATTTTTTTTCGCTTATATTAGAATAAGAATAACTATTGCTTAAGGGGAACTTCCATGGATATTATCACTACGTTTTTGGAAGGAATACTGCGATATCTGACGACGATCCGCCTCAAGGATTATCTGGATATCGCACTGATGGCCTACGCCATGTACTGGCTTTTAAAGCTGGTCGGCGGCTCGCACGTGGCGCGCCTGGGCAAGGGTGTGCTGGTGTTTCTGGCAGCGCTGTGGATTTCGGACGCGCTCAAGCTCAAGGGAATTTATTTCCTCCTGAGCCATATGGTCCAGATCGGGCTGGTCGCGCTGGTCGTACTGTTCCAGCCGGAGATCCGCCGCATTCTGGAGCAGCTTGGGTCGAGCAAGCTCAGCTCGTTCAATCCCTTTGCCAGGGTACAGGAATCCACGGCGATTGAAAATGCGATCGCGCAGACGGTGCTTGCGTGTACCGAAATGTCCAAGTCGCGCACGGGCGTACTGATCGTCTTTGAACGGGAAAACAATCTGGACGATATTGCACGCACCGGCACCGTCGTGGATGCGCAGGTGAGCAACGAGCTGCTGAAGAATATTTTCTTCGTTAAGGCCGCAATGCATGACGGCGCGGTTATTATTCGGGATGGGCGGCTGTTTGCCGGTGGATGTATGCTTCCGCTTTCGCATAACGTCAATCTCAGCCGCGATCTCGGTATGAGGCATCGTGCCGGTATCGGTATCAGTGAAAACTCCGACGCGGTGGTCGTCATCGTCTCGGAGGAGACGGGCAGCATTTCTGTTGCAATCGGCGGGATGCTCAAGCGGCATCTGATGCCGGAGACGCTGGAAAAGCTGCTCATCCGGGAACTGATGCCGAACACGGGAGAGGAGCAGAACAATAAGCTTTCACTGCACCTGTCGACGCTCTTTAAGGCCAGAAAGGAGGGAGAGCATGAAGCTGAGTAACCATCGCAAGGCGTTTTATATCACAATTTCCATTTTGCTCTCCTTCTTCATCTGGTTTTACATCGCCAATGACGAGGAGGTCGTGCTGTCTGTCGATGAGATCCCCGTGGAATTTTTAAACGAGGAGACCGCGCTGGCTGACAAGGGCTTGATGCTTCTCAAGGGCGACGACGCCACGGTGGATCTGGAGCTGCGTATGCCGCGCAGCCTTACCTACCGCTTTGATACCGACAGCGTGCGGATCGTTGCCGACCTGAGCACGGTGAACACCTCCGGGACGCAATCGCTCAGCTATACGATCGTCTATCCGTCCCGCGTATCATCAAGCGATATTTCCGTCAAATCTCCCGCAGTGCGTGCGATCCCGATCGAGATCGGCGAGCTGTTCCGCAAGGAGGTTGAGATTCGCTGCAAGCTGGTGGGCAATGTGGCGGAAGGCTATATGGCCGGCAGCCCGCAGATCCTGCCGGAGCTGCTGGAGGTGCGCGGCCAGCAGGTGGATATCATGCAGGTTAGCTATGCACAGGTTACGCTCAACGTTGAAAACGCCAAATCCACGATCGTCGAGCTGCTGGATTTCGAGCTTTACGATTACAATGACCAGTTAATAGAAAACAGCCATATCCACCCGGCAAGCGAGAATATCCAGGTTACCCTGCCGGTCATCTCCGTGAAGGAAGTGCCGCTTTCGGTTGAACTGGTAGAATCGCCCGGCGCCAGCGCATCCAGCTTCGATTTCAGCATCGAACCCACGAGTGTTACCCTCTCCGGAGATGCAGCGGTCCTCTCTGCCGTGGACCGGATCGTTTTGGATACCATCCACCTGGAAGAGATTACGACCTCCGTTTCCAAGACCTACGAGATTACGATCCCCGAAGGGCTGAATAACCTCAGCGGTATCACGAGCGCAACGATGAATCTAATCAATCGGGCGATGTCCACGCAGACTTATGAGGTTACGCAGTTCGATTATGAGAACGACGCTTCCGGGCATAGCGTCGAGATCGTAACGACTTCTCTCATGCTGACGCTGCGCGGCGCGCAGGAGGATCTTGCCGCACTGAATGCAGAGGATATCCGCATCATAGCGGATCTGACGGACGTGGAAGCTGCCAGCGGCACCTACACCGTTCCGGCAAGAGTCGATACCCGCACCCACGTTGACGTCGGCGCGGTCGGCAGTTATGAGGTAACCGTGCGGCTCGACAGCCACGAAAGCGGGCACTGATCGGGAAAAGAGGAAGTCAATTGAAACAGATTGCAACGATTGAAAAGCTTTTAGACGGCGGCAAGGCGCAGATTTCAGTGGCGCGGCAATCCGCCTGTGCGCACGACTGCCGCGACTGTGCCGGCTGCGGTACGACGGCTGCGCCCGTGCGCGCCGTGGCGGACAACCCCGTTGGCGCGGCCGTGGGACAAAAGGTCGTGGTGGAAAGCAGCAGCAAAAAGCTCTTGTGCATTATGCTGGTGGTGTATATGCTGCCGATCGCGCTGTTTTTCCTGGGATATTTCTGTTCGGCGGGAATGGTGTCGGAAGGGCTTCGCTATGGGTTCGGCGCGCTTGCATTTTGCATCGGCGTGCTCTGCAGCGTGCTTTACGACCGGAGTACCCGAAAAAGAGGGAGCCTTTCCTTCACCGTCGTGCGGATACTATAACGGGTAACGATCGTGTTTGGATATATCAGACCCGCCGCGCATCGTCTGCCCGCGCAGGAAACCGAACGTTTTCGCACGGCTTATTGCGGCCTTTGCCACACGCTCGGCAAACGATACGGCTTTGCGGCGCGGTTCCTGCTGAATTATGATTTCGTGTTTTTGGTAATACTGCTTTCAGACGGGACGGAGGCGGCGTGCGTTTCGTGCCGCTGTGCAGCGCATCCGCTCAAGCGGCGATGCGCCATGGCCGGCCAGCGCGCGCTGGAGCTGGCTGCAGACCACAGCGTGGTGCTTTCCTGGTGGCAGCTTCAGGATCAGATTGCCGACCACGGCTTTTGGGCGGGACTGCCTTACCGCCTCGCTGCACTGCTGCTGCGCCGCGCCTATCAAAAGGCCGGGGCGCGCGTGCCGCAGTTTGACCGGTCGGTGTGCCGGCGCCTGAGCGAGCTTTCCCACCTGGAGGCGGAGCGCTGCGCGTCGATTGACCGTGCGGCGGAGCCGTTTGCATCGCTGCTTGCGGAAATCGCGCAGCACGTTGACGAGCCGGACCGCCGCAGGATCCTGCAGCACATTCTCTACCACCTCGGCCGCTGGATCTATCTGATTGACGCAGCGGACGATTTTGCCGGGGATGTGAAAAGCGGCTGCTACAATCCGCTGCGATACCGCTACGCAGTGGCGGGGGACGAGCTGCCGCAGGAGGTAAAGCAGGTCCTTGCGCAAACACTGGACGAATCCATCCGCCAGATGTCCGGCGCCTATGCGCTTTGTGATTACGGCGTATGGACGCCGATCCTCGACAGCATTTTTTATGACAGCTTTTACGGAATCGGGCAGGCTGTGCTCAGCGGAAGCTATCATAAGCCAACCCGGCGGGAGCTGTTTCGTATCAAACAGAGAGACGAAGAGGAACCACTATGAACGATCCCTATCAGGTTTTAAATATTTCCCCGGATGCGACGGATGAAGAGGTGAAGCACGCCTATCGGGAAATGGCGCGCAAATATCACCCGGACAACTATCACAATAACCCGTTGGCCGATCTGGCACAGGAGCGGATGAAGGAAATCAACGAGGCGTATGAAACGATTCAACGCCGGCGCAGGATATCCTCCGGCGCGGGTGCGCAGCGTCAGACGGACGGCTATTCCTATCAAACGTCCAGCCGGGATCCGGCGATGCAGCAGGTGCGCCTGGCGATCAGCCGGGGCGATATTTCCCTGGCGGAGCGGCTGCTCAATTCCACCGCCGTGCACCATGCGGAATGGAACTTCCTGATGGGAATCGTCTGCTCCCGCCGCGGCTGGATGGACGAGGCGCGCCGCTATCTGGAGACGGCGGTTCAAATGGAGCCGGGCAACGCCGAGTATCACAGCGCGTTGGCCGCCTTGAACAACGAAGGGTACCGACCCGCGGGATTTCGCGGGGTTTCCACGGCAAATTACGACAGCAGCGTTTGTATGCGCTTTTGTACGGCGTGGCTGTGCTGCAACCTGCTCGGCGGGGGCGGATGCTTCTTCCTGCCGTGCTGATAAAGACTTGGAGGGAAACGTATTATGGTAAAAAGCATGACCGGCTACGGCCGCGCGAAGGAGCTGCGCTCCGGCCGGAATATCACCGTCGAGGTGCGCAGCGTGAACAATCGGTATCTTGACTGCACGGTCAAGCTGCCGCGCGCTTTTATCTTTGCGGAGGACGCGATCAAGTCCCGCGTGCAGAAGGCGGTTTCCCGCGGAAAGGTGGACGTGTTCGTTACCATCGAAGCAATCGCCGCCGATGAGACGGTCGTCGCCGTTAACGAGCCGCTGGCCAACGCCTATATCGACGCCGTCAGAAGAGTTTCCGAGCTGGCTATGGACAAGCTGGTTGGGATTTCCCAAAGCGTCTATTCCGCTGTGGATATTGCGCACTTTCCGGACGTTTTGACCGTTACCAAGGCGGAAGAGAACCTGGAGAGCGTTGCGGCCGATATTTGCGCGGTGCTCGATCAGGCGCTTGCGGCCTATACCGCGATGCGCGCCACGGAGGGCGAACGGCTTGCGGAGGATATTGCCGGCAGACTTACGACCATCGAGACGCTTACCGGCCTGGTCGAGCAGCGCTCGCCGCAAACCGTAAAGGAATACCGCGACCGCCTGACCGCCAAGATGCAGGAGGTCCTGCAAAGCACCACGATCGACGAATCCCGTATTCTTATGGAAGCCGCCATTTATGCGGACAAGATTGCGGTGGATGAGGAAACCGTCCGCCTGCGCAGCCACGTTGCGCAGCTGCGGGATATGCTTCGTTCCGATGAACCGATGGGGCGCAAGATGGACTTCATGATTCAGGAGGTCAACCGCGAGAGCAATACGATCGGCTCAAAATGCAACGATATTGAGATCACACAGGACGTTGTCGCGCTCAAGGCGGAGGTTGAGAAAATCCGCGAGCAGGTGCAGAACATCGAGTGAGGGGACGCTATGAAACTGATCAACATTGGCTTCGGCAACATGATTGCAGCGGAGCGTATGCTGTCCGTTGTCAGTCCCGATTCCGCCCCGATCAAGCGATTGATCCAGGAGTCGCGTGAGCGCGGGATGCTGGTCGACGCGACCTACGGGCGCAAAACGGCGTCGGTTTTCATCATGGACAGCGACCATGTGATCCTTTCTGCGATCCCCGCCGACAAGATCCTCAAGGGCGTGAGCGGCGTGGAAGTACTGGGAGATTTTAAGGAGGAAGCATAAGACGATGACAAAGGGAAAGACTTTTATCATCTCCGGCCCTTCGGGCGTGGGCAAGAGTACGGTGCTCAAAGCGCTGTTCCAGGGACGCGACGATCTCTATTTTTCCATTTCTGCCACCACGCGCGAGCCGCGTGAGGGGGAAGTGGACGGCGTACATTATCATTTCATGGACGTTGCGGGTTTTCAGTCCATGATCAATGAAGACGCATTTTTGGAATATGCCGAGTACGTCGGCAATTTTTACGGTACGCCGAAACGCTTTGTGGACGAGGCGATGGAGCAGGGAAAGGACGTGATCCTCGATATCGAGGTTCAAGGCGCGCTGCAGGTGTATACGAAACGTCCGGATACGGTGCGTATTTTCATTGCCCCGCCGTCCTGGGACGAGCTGGAGCGCCGGTTGATCGGACGCGGAACGGACAGCCCGGAGAAAATCAACAAGCGCCTCGTGCGCGCCAAGGTGGAATTCCAGACCGCCAATACATACGATTATTTTGTAATCAACGACACAGTCGAACAGGCCGTGCGTGAAATTAACGCGATCATGCTGGCAGAGCATTGCAAGCCGGCGGAACGCATGAAGATTCTATCCGAATAAAATACTTGCCATGATCTGGCAGAAGGGAATGACAGACTATGATGCTTTATCCTGCAATGTCGAAACTCAACGAGAGCGTGCCCAACCGTTATCTGCTTGTCAACGTGGTGGCGCGCCGCGCGCGTCAGATCGCCGAAGCTGCAGACGTGTCGGGTACGCCGCTGACGGAAAAGCCCGTTACCACGGCCATCAACGAGGTTGCCAACGGTGAAATTACCAGCGGCGGCGTGGACACTTCGATCGAGCACTGATCCGGTCTCTGTGCGGAAGGGAGGGACTGCACCGTGAATCAGACAATCGCCCGCCTTGCAGTCTCCGGAATTCCGTATGCCGCGGACAAGCTATACAGCTATCGCGTTCCTGCGGAGCTGGCAGATGCCATACAGCCGGGGATACGCGTGCAGGTGCCCTTTGGCCGCGGCAACCGGCGCACGGAAGGATTCGTGCTCGAATGCGAGCAGGGAGACGGGTTGCCGCTCAAGACGATTCAGTCCGCGCTGGACGCCCGTCCGCTGCTGGACGGCGAAGCCATGCGGCTGGTCAAATGGATGAAAGCGCGCTATTTCTGTACCTATTACGATGCGATCAAGACGATTTTGCCCGCCGGTCTCTGGCTTCGCTATCGGGAGACCTACCGCGCCGGCGACGCGGCCGCCGAGCAGCCGCTGCAGTTGACGCAAGCGGAGCAGTCCGCACTTGACGCGGTCGTTTCGCTCGGTGAAGCAGATCGCGGTCAGATCGAGGCGGCCCTGGGCGCGGATGCCGAGGCAGTACTCAGATCATTGGAGAAAAAAGGACTGATCTGCAAGAAGACCCATATAAAGCAAGCGGTGGGAGATAAATCCGTGCGCATGGTTTCACTTGCCGTCAGCGCCGAGGATGCGATGGCGGATGCGGAGCGTAAACGGCGCTCCGCACCGGTCCGCGCCGCGGCGATTGAGCTTCTGTGCACGGAGGGGACGATTGCCTCCGGGGAGCTGTGCTACTATACAGGCGCGACGAACGCAACGCTGAAAAAGCTGGAAAGCGACGGCATCGTTGCCTTTTCCGAGCAGGAGGTCCTCCGGGTCAACCGCCATACTGTTGTGGAACAGGCGGATCCCATCGTACTCAATGACGAGCAGGAGACGGCCTATACCGGTCTTGCCGCGTTGATGGACAGCGGCGGGGCGAAGGCTGCGCTGCTGCATGGGGTTACCGCCAGCGGGAAGACGCTTGTGTATATCCGGCTGGTGCAGGAGGCGCTGCGGCGGGGAAAAACGGCGCTGGTGCTGGTGCCGGAGATTGCTCTGACGCCGCAGATGATGGCAAAATTCACCGCCTATTTTGGCGACGAGGCCGCCATGCTCCACAGCGCGCTGCGTCTCACGGAGCGCTACGACCAGTGGAAGCGTATCCGTCGCGGCGAGGTGCGCGTGGTACTGGGAACGCGCTCAGCGGTCTTTGCGCCATTGAAGAATCTGGGGCTTATCGTCATCGACGAGGAGCAGGAGGCAACCTATCACTCGGAAAATCCGCCGCGCTATCAAGCAAGCGACGTTGCCCAGTTCCGCTGCGCGCAAAACGACGCGCTTCTGCTTTTTGGATCCGCAACCCCATCCGTTGAAACTGCATATTATGCTAAAAACGGGCGCTATAAAGTATTTTCACTTCACAGTAGATACAATCAGCAAAGCCTGCCCAGCGTGCTGATTGCCGATATGCGCCAGGAGCTGCGGCGGGGAAATGACGGCGCGCTGAGCGAGATTTTGCGCCGTGAACTGGCGAATAACCTCTCCCGCGGAGAGCAGAGTATTCTGTTTCTCAACCGCCGCGGCAACGCCCGGATGCTGCTTTGCGGCGAGTGCGGCCACGTGCCCGAATGCCCGCGATGCAGTGCGCCGCTGACGTACCATTCGGCAAATCGTCGGCTGATGTGCCACTACTGCGGCTATTCTCAGGGCGCTTACGAGCGCTGTCCGGAGTGCGGGGGGCAGATGAAGCGGTTGGGCCTCGGTACGCAGAAGGTGGAGGAGGAGCTTGCCGCGCTGTTTCCGGACGCAAGAGTGCTGCGCATGGACGCGGACACGGTCAGCGCCATGCACAGCCATGAAAAGCTGCTGTCGGAGTTTGTCAGGGAAAACGTCCCGATCCTGCTCGGCACGCAGATGGTTGCGAAGGGGTTGGATTTCGAAAACGTAACGCTTGTCGGCGTACTGGCTGCAGATCTTTCCCTGTATGTCAACAACTATCACGCGTCGGAGCGTACCTTTAACCTGCTGGCGCAGGTGATTGGGCGCGCCGGACGCGGCGGAAGGCAGGGCAGGGCCGTCGTGCAGACCTATACGCCCGAAAACGACGTGATCCGCGCTGCTGCGGCGCAGGATTACGAGGCGTTTTATCAAAGCGAGATCCGTATGCGAAAGCTACGCCGCTATCCGCCTTTTGCTGATCTGTTCACCTTTACGGTGAGCGGTACGGACGAAGTGCAGGTGCTTCGCGCCGCTGCCGCGTTGCGCGACGGACTGCGCGAGGCGGTGCGGCAGCCGAAACTGAGCGATCTGGAGCCGGAGGTGCTCGGCCCCGCCGGTGCGCCGGTGGTCAAGGTCAACAACCGCTATCGCTATCGGGTCTATCTCGTGGGAAAAAACTGCAGCGCGCTGCGCCGTCTGGTTTCTGAATTTCTCCATGCCTTTTATCGGCATCGGGAAAACCGTGGACTGGACGTATTTGCCGACTGCAATGCGCTGCAATAAGGATATGCGCCGCTGGATGCGGCAGAATGGAGAAAAATATGGCAATTCGTAAAATCGTAGAGCGGGGCGACCCTATTCTGGCAAAGGTTTGCCGCCCGGTTACGGACTTTAACGCGCGGCTGCACACGCTGCTGGACGATATGGCGGAAACGCTGGAGGAGTCCGGCGGCGTCGGTCTTGCTGCGCCGCAGGTGGGGATTCTCCGCCGTCTGTGCATCGTAGAGGACAGCGAGGGCGAGCTCATCGAGCTGATCAATCCGGAGATCGTGGCATACGAGGGCGAGCAGACGGGGCTGGAGGGCTGCCTGAGCATTCCGGGACGCTACGGCATCGTTACGCGCCCGTATAAGGTGCGCGTGCGCGCGCAGGATCGCTACGGCATAACCTTCGAGGTTGAGGATGAGGATCTGACGGCGCGCTGCTTCTGCCACGAGATCGAGCATCTGGACGGCCACCTTTTCACCGAGCACTGCGACCACCTGCTTAGCGATAAGGAGATGGAGGAATACCTGCGCGAGCAGGAAGAGGAGAACAGGGAATGAGGATCGCCTTTATGGGTACGCCGGCGTTTGCGGTTGCATCGCTCAAACGCCTGGTGGAGGACGGTCATGAGATTTGCGGCGTGTTTACCCAACCGGATAAGCCAAAAAACCGCGGGATGCAGCTCGTCTTCCCACCGGTGAAGGAATACGCCCTCTCCCAGGGACTGCCGGTTTTTCAGCCGGACAGCATGAAGGAGGAATCCGCGATTGCGCTGCTGCGCAGCCTTGCGCCGGAGCTCTCCGTCGTCGCTGCCTACGGGCAGATTTTGCCGGAGGCAGCGCTGCAGGCGCCGACGCTGGGCAGCATCAACGTGCACGCCTCGCTGCTGCCGCGCTATCGCGGCGCGGCGCCGATCAACTGGGCTATTCTTAACGGCGAGACGCAAACCGGCGTAACGATCATGTATATGGCAAAAAAACTGGACGCCGGGGACATCATCACCATGCGCAAAACGCCGATTGATCCCGAAGAGGATGCGCAGATGCTGTTTGAGCGGCTCTCCGTGCTGGGGGCGCAGCTTCTCTCTGAGACGATTCCACTCCTCCGGACTGGCACGGCAACGCGAACGCCGCAGGACGAGGCACTGTCCTCGTATGCGCCTATGCTCTCGCGCGCCATCTCTCCGATCGACTGGAACCGGCCCAGCCGGGCAATCCTCGATCAGATCCGGGGTCTGATTCCCTGGCCGGTTGCGTCAACGACGCTGGCGGGGAAGACGCTCAAGCTCTATCAGGCGCAGCCGGGTGCAGCGACCAATGAAGCGCCCGGTACGATGCGCGCCGTCAAGGGCGGCATCGAAGCCGCCTGCGGCGACGGTAAGACGGTTCTCATCACACTGCTGCAGGCGGAAGGTGGAAAATGCATGAGCGCGAGCGCCTATCTCAACGGTCGACGGATTGCTCCCGGCAGCTATCTGACGGAACCAGCGCAGGAACGGAAGGGAGATTCGAATGTATAATACGTACTACGGAAACTACGCCGGCTTTTTGGCAAACAATCTCTATTTTGTGCTGTTGATTCCCGTGATGCTGCTCTCGCTCTGGGCACAGTTTAAGGTCAGCGGCAGCTTCCGCCGTTTCAGCGAGGTTCCCAATTCCCGGCGCATGACCGGTTATCAGGCGGCGCGTCTGGTGCTGCAGGCGCACGGCGTGCAGGGCGTGGAGATCAGTTCCTGTGCCGGCACGCTGACCGACCACTACGATCCGCGCGACAACACGATCTATCTGTCCGAACCGGTGTATAACGCCGCCACGGTCGCTGCGATCGGCGTCGCAGCACACGAGGCAGGGCACGCCGTGCAGTACGCTGAGGGATACAGTCCCATCAAGCTGCGCAACGCCATCATTCCGATGACGCGCATCGGCTCGCAGTTTTCCATGATTCTGCTGCTGATCGGCATCCTTCTTTACAGCCAGCAGATGTTTCTGCTGGGTATCGTTCTCTTTTCGTTTACGACGCTCTTTCAGCTCATCACCTTGCCGGTGGAGTTTAACGCCTCCGCCCGTGCGGTAGAGACGCTGGACGGCTCCGGGCTTCTGGAAGAGGAAGAGCTTTTCGGTGTGCGCAAGGTGCTGAGCGCGGCGGCGCTGACGTATGTGGCGGCGCTGCTGATGTCGGTTCTGCAGTTGCTGCGCTACGTTTCGATCTTTATGAGCCGAAGCGGTCGGCGCGGAGGACGCAGATGACGCGCACCGCTGCACGCGATATCGCGCTGCAGGTTCTCACCGCCTGCCGGGTAAACCACGCCTGGGCGGACGCAGCGCTCAAGGCACGGCTTGGTACGGCGGAGCTTTGTCCGGCGGATGCGGCGTTGTGCAGCCGCATCGTATACGGCGTGTTGCAAAACCGCCTGCTGCTCGATTACGATCTTGCCGCGTTCTGCACGCAAAAGCTGGAAAAGCTGCAGCCGCCGCTGCAGGATATCCTGCGCATCGGCGCGTATCAGATATTGTTTTTAGACAAGGTGCCGGTCAGCGCGGCGGTCAACGAATCGGTGGAGCTCGCCAAGCGCAACGGCCGCGCCGGTGCAGCCGGACTGGTCAACGCAGTACTGCGAAGGCTTGCGCAGTCCCACTGCGCGCTGCCGCCGCTGCCGCAGGAGCCTCTCGCGCGTCTGAGCATCTTGTACAGCCATCCCAAATGGCTGGTGGAGCGTATGGTCGCCCTGTTGGGAGCGACGGAAGCGGAGCAATATCTGCAAAGAAATAACGCCGCCGCACCCTTGACGGTGCAGGTCAACCCGCTGCGCACGGACAAGACCGCGCTGATTGGGGAGCTTGTACGCTGCGGCGTGCAGGTGCAGGAGCATTCCTGGATCCCGGACTGTCTGAATCTCGGCGCTACCGGCGATCTGAATGCCCTGCCGGCGTTTTGCAGCGGGGAATTCCTGGTGCAGGACGGGGCGGCGCATCTTGCCGCGCTCGCCGCCGGCGTGCGGTCGGGGCAGCGTGTGCTGGACGTGTGCGCGGCGCCGGGCGGGAAATCCTTCGCCATCGCGCTTGCCATGGCGGATCGCGGGGAGGTCCTCTCCTGCGACCTGCATGAGAATAAACTAAAACGCATCCGCGAAGGCGCGCGGCGTTTGGGGCTCACCTGCATCCGGACGATTGCGGCGGACGCCCGGGTATTTCGTCCGGAATGGGCGGCGGCATTTGACACGGTGGTGTGCGACGTGCCGTGCTCCGGACTCGGTATCATCCGCAAAAAGCCGGACGTCCGGTATAAGGATCCGCAGGAGCTTACCGCGCTGCCGGCGATTCAGCGCGCAATTCTGGATAACAGCGCACGCTACGTGGGGCCCGGCGGCACGCTGCTCTATTCCACCTGCACGGTACTGCCGGAGGAAAACGAGCAGGTGATACAGAGTTTTTTGTCTGCACATCCCGATTTTTCCTATGATTCGTTTGCGCTTCCGGCGCCCGTCAGCACGGTAAACGGGCAGATAACGCTCTGGCCGCAGCGACACGATACGGACGGGTTCTATATCTGCCGCATGACAAGGAGAACGCATGACTGATATCAAAAGCATGACGCAGGAGGAGATCGTTGACGCGGTCAAGGCGCTGGGCGAGCCAGCCTATCGCGGAAAGCAGATCTTTTCCTGGCTGCACCGCGGCGCAAGGACATTTGAAGAGATGAGCAATCTCTCAAAGCCGCTGCGCACCGCGCTTGCAAAGGAATATTACATTACAGTGCCGCGCGTTGCGCGCAAACAGGTTTCTCAACGGGACGGCACGGTCAAGTACCTCTGGGAGCTTAATGACGGCAACTGCATTGAGACCGTTCTGATGTCCTATCACCACGGAAATACGGTTTGTATCTCCTCGCAGGTGGGCTGCCGAATGGGATGCAGATTCTGCGCCTCGACCGTTGCGGGCAAGGTGCGCGATCTGCGGGCGTCGGAAATGCTCGATCAGGTGCTTTTCACCCAGCTCGATTCCGGGCGCGAGATCTCCAATATCGTGCTGATGGGAATTGGCGAGCCGCTGGATAACCGGGAGAACGTCCTGCGCTTTTTGACGCTGGTGAACCATCCGGACGGACTGAACATCGGGATGCGCCACGTTTCACTTTCCACCTGCGGCGTGGTACCGGGGATCGACGCGCTTGCTGAGTTGGGGCTGCAGCTGACGCTCTCCGTTTCGCTGCACGCGCCGGACAGCGAGACGCGCAGCCGCATCATGCCGGTAAACAATGCCTACGACGTGGAGGAGCTGTTTGCCGCCTGCCATCGCTATTTTCAGAAGACGGGGCGGCGCATCTCCTTCGAATACGCCATGATCGACGGCGTCAACGATCACGAGTGGCAGGCGGATCTTCTGGCAAAGAAAATCCACGGTATGCCGGGACACGTGAATCTGATCCCGCTCAACGACGTGGTGGAGAGCGAATTGAAACCGAGCAGGCGCACCGCGTTATTCCAGCAGCGGCTGGAATCCCACGGCGTTACGGCCACGGTGCGGCGCAGCCTCGGCGGCGATATTGACGCATCCTGCGGCCAGCTGCGCCGCAAGGAACTGGAGCAAAGGGGGAGGAGAGGCGTATGAGAGCCTGGGGAATCACAGATATCGGGCTGCAGCGCAGCGAGAATCAGGACACTTACGCCATCGACCAGCGCCCGGACGGCACTTGCACGGCCGCCGTTGTATGCGACGGCATGGGCGGCGTAAACGGCGGAAGGCTGGCAAGCTCGATTGCCGTTGATACGTATATTACCCACACCCGCGCGCTGCTGCATGAGAATATGAGCGTTGCGCAGATGCGTGAGATGCAGTCGTTCTGCGTTTCGCAGGCGAACGCCGCCGTGTATGATTACGCCAGGGAAGACGCCGCCTGCCACGGCATGGGGACTACGTTGGTCTCTGCGCTGACGTTCGACGGGGGTGCCGTCGTCTGCAACGTGGGAGACAGCCGCGCCTATCACATCGGGGCTCATGGGATTACGCGGATCACCCGCGATCATTCCGTGGTGGAAAACCTGGTGCGCAACGGCGAGCTGACGCCGGAGCAGGCTCGCAACCACCCAAACCGCAATCTGATTACGCGCGCACTGGGTCCGGAGCGCTCCATCTGCTGCGATCTCTACGATGTTGTCATGCAGGAGGGGGACAGCCTGCTGCTCTGCTCGGACGGGCTGGTAATCACCGTACCCGACGAGGAAATTCTGGAGATCGTTCAAGGGGAAGCGGACGCACAGCAGTGCCTTTCGCATCTGCTGGCGCGCTCCAGGGAAAACGGCGCGCCGGATAACGTAACGGCGGTGCTGATTCAAAACTGCTGAGGAGGTGAGACGGCATGGATAATATGATCGGCAAGATGCTCGACAACCGCTACGAGCTGCTGGAAGTGATTGGCAACGGCGGTATGGCGATGGTCTATAAGGCGAAGTGCCACCGTCTCAATCGCCTGGTGGCTGTTAAGATCCTAAAGAGCGATTTGGCGGAGGATGCGGATTTTCGCCGGCGTTTCCGTGATGAATCACAGGCCGTTGCGATGCTCTCTCACCCAAATATCGTGTCGGTTTACGACGTCTCGCGCGGCGAGATTGAGTATATCGTCATGGAGCTGATCGACGGCATCACGCTCAAGCAGTATATGGAACGGCGCGGCCAGCTCAACTGGCGCGAAGCGCTGCATTTCATAACGCAGATCATGAAGGGGCTCAGCCATGCCCACAGCCGCGGCATCATTCACCGCGATATCAAGCCGCAAAATATCATGGTGCTGCGGGACGGCAGCGTTAAGGTGGCAGATTTCGGCATTGCCTGCCTGTCCAATTCTGCGCAGACGATGACCCAGCAGGCGCTCGGCTCGGTGCACTACATCTCGCCGGAGCAGGCAAAGGGCGAGCGCACCGATGCAAGATCCGATATCTATTCCGCCGGCGTGGTGCTCTACGAGATGCTTTGCAACCGTCTGCCCTTTGAGGGCGATTCCGCGGTGTCCGTCGCCATTCAGCATCTAAGCTCTGTTGCGCTTTCGCCGCGGGAGATCAATCCCGAGGTGCCGAAAGCTCTGGAGCTGATCTGCATGAAAGCAATGGCAAACGACATTGAAAAGCGTTATCCGTCGGCGGAGGCGATGCTTGCCGACCTGGAAGAGTTTCGCAAGAACCCCGATACAGATCTGCACTTTACGATCAAAAGCCTTCAAACCCCGCCCAGCGAGGACGCCACACAACCCTTGCCGAACGTGCAGGACGTGTCGGCGCATCGCACGGAGCCAGTGCGCAAGAAGGACGAGAGGGAAAGGCCGGCCATTCCGAAGTGGATGGTCTATACCGGTATTGTGTTGGCCGGCCTGGCGGTGATTATCGCGCTGTTTCAGATGATTTTGAGCAGCTTTTCCAACGATCCACAGCCTACGGAGTTTGAGGTGCCGTCGCTTTTGGGTATGACGATTGAAGAAGCGCGCGCCGACGCCCGCGTGGATGGGATCTTTACCATCGAGATGATTGGCCAGCGTGCGGACAGTGAATTCGCCGCCGGCGAGATTGTTGAGCAGTCTCCCAACGCAAAAAGCATGGTCAAGGCGAATCGAGTGATCTCCGTGTTTATCAGCACGGGCGTAAAGACCGACGTGATGCCAATGCTGACCGGACAGGAATACCGCACCGGTGTGATCCAGTTGAAGAACATGGACATGGATCTCAACATCCAGCGCACGGAGCAGTTTTCCGATAGCGTCGCATCGGGCTGCATTATTGAAACGATCCCAGCCTCCGGCGGCACGCTGAAGGCCGGGGATGACGTGGTCCTCGTTGTCAGCAAGGGCAGCGATACCAAGCCGATCCCCGTGCCGACCTTTACCAATATTGACATCGAAACGGTGCGCCAGCAATTGAGCGATCTGAATCTGACGATCGGGCAGGTTACGCACGCCAACAGTGAAACCGTGCCGAAGGATTGCATTATCCAACAGAGCCTTGCGCCCAAGACGGAGGTAGCGCCCGGAACGGTGATCGACTTCATCGTCAGCGACGGGCCGATCGTTCCGGAGCCGCCGCAGCCCGGCTCGGATACTGAGCCGGTGCAGCCGCCGGATGAAACGCCTGATGATTCCGTTGACGAAGGCGGCGAAACGGAGGAGCAGCCGTGAAGGGACGGATTCAAAAAGCACTCAGCGGTTTTTATTACGTCAAAAGCGGGGAAGTGCTTTATACCTGTCGGGCACGTGGAAAATTCCGCAAATCCGGGATCTCCCCTCTGGTCGGTGATTTTGTGGAATTTCTCCCATTGGACGGCGGAGAGGGAATGATCGAGAAGATCGAGCCGAGAAAGAACGCCTTTGACCGTCCGGCCGTTGCGAATATTGATCAACTGGTGATCGTAGTGTCCCAGGCGCTTCCAATCACAGACCCCTATCTGATCGACCGCATGACGGCTATCGCAGCGCTGAAAAACTGCGGCGTGCTGATTTGCATCAACAAGTGCGACCTTGATCCGGGGCAGGCGCTGTATGCGTATTACACGCAAGCCGGATTTCCAACGCTTTGTGTCAGCGCTGCATCCGGCGAAGGAATGGAAGCGCTTTCCCAGACAATAGCCGGCAAGCTATCTGCCTTTACAGGAGATTCCGGTGTTGGAAAGTCCAGCATCCTCAACGCACTTGATTCGAGCTACCATTTAAAGGTGGGCGAGGTCAGCCAGGCGCTGGGGCGCGGACGGCATACCACGCGCCACGTGGAGCTGTATACGCTCAGCAGTGGTGCGGAGATCATTGATACGCCTGGTTTTTCCTCGTTTGACGCGCAGGGGCTTAGCCTGGCGCTCAAACGCAAGCTGCCGGAGACGTTTGCCGACTTTGCGCCGTATTTGGGCCAGTGCCGCTTCGTCGGCTGCACACATACGAAGGAAAAGGGATGCGCCGTGTTGGCGGCGGTGAAGGAAGGCAAGGTGGTCAGGGGCCGCCACGACAGTTACCTGAGGCTTTTCAACCAGCTCAAGGAGCTGGAGGAGTGGAATCATTAACGGGCAGGGAAACTTTCGTTTCCCTGCCCGTTTTTTCTCTGTACGGAACACTGCCGGCACGCCGCGCTTATAATGGGCTGTGAGGAGTACCGACAGGGGGGAGATTCGATGTACCGAAGCAAATGGCGTCTGGCCGGCTTATGCGCGCTCACGCTGGGACTGGCAATCCTTATCGTTGCGGTGTTTCCCATTGGCGCGCTGCTGTTTCTCGTCGCTTTTCTTCTCATTTTCTGTGGAATCGGCTGTATCCGCAGGTATTAAGGAGGTGGGCATTTGAAAATCGTCGTCTGGAAATCACCCAAGGTGCTCAGCGCTTTGCTGCGGCGCCTGTTCGGCATCAACGAGCAGGCATAATAATCGCAGGACGGGCATAGGATATGGCAACACTGTGCCAAAGGAGAGGACTCACATGGAAGTGGAACTGCAAAAGGAAAGCTACCCCTGCTATCAAGCCGCGCCGGAGATCGTCGACACACATGAGGAGTCAACGGAGACGATCATTCCGGATTACTGCCCGGATATTGCGCGCATTGTCGACGCCAATGCCTGCCTGCTGCTGCACGGAGCGGAACTGCTGAACGGAAAAGCCACCCTTTCCGGCTCAATTGAGATTACACTGCTGTACATGGCCGACGATGCGCAGGGCTTGCGTAAGATGGACTATTCGATTGCGTTGCAGCATACTGTGGAGCGCGAGAGCCTGAAGGATTGCAGCAATCTGTCGCTGGAAGGGCACGTCTGCGCGCCAGAGGTGCGCCTGCTCAACCCGCGCAAAATCTTCACGCGCATAGACGTGGAGATACGCGCGACGCCATACGCTGCGCAGACGCTTTGCGTGTGCAGCGGCGTTGCGCAGCAGTCGGCGTATCACATGGAAACGCTCTGCGAAACCCACGAGGCCTCGCTGCTGCGCGGCATTCGGGAAAAGGGATTTACCGTTTCAGACGAGATCCCCATTCCCGGCGGCAAGGCGGCAATCCATCAACTGCTGAGCGTTTCGGCAAAGCCGCGCCTGACAGATTGCAAGGCGGTGGGGAATAAGGTGATGCTCAAAGGCGTTGCCTGCGTCAGTATGCTCTACGCGACGGAGTCCGGCGCGCCGGAGCATTGTGCTATGGAGATGTCGTTTTCGCAGATCGTGGACGGCCTTGACGCCGCGGACAGCGACGTTTCTGCCGAGGCGCTGCTGCGCACGACGGAATTCGAGGCGCATAGCGACGGTGAGGGCCGCACGCTGTCCGTTTCCCTGGCGCTTCATGCTTTTGTCATCCTGCGGCAGAGCGTTTCGCTGCGCTGCATTGCCGATCTTTACAGCACATCCCACGAGGTGAACGCCGAAAGCGAGCTGCTGGAGCTGTCGCGCCCGCCGGTATGCTCCGTCCGTCAGCAAAACGTCCGCGAGCAGATCGACACCAGCGTAGAGATCGGCTCGATCCTCTGCGCCGAGGCATGCCTCGGCAGCCCAAGTCTGACGCGCAGCGGCGATTCGTTCGTTCTGCGCACCGTTGCAACGATCAAGGTACTCTATCTGGATGAAAACGGCGTGCCGCTGCTGGCCGAACGCCGCAGTGAGATTACCCTGGACAGCGACGCCGAAGCGGGCGATCCGATCTCCGTCAGCGGCGTCTGTTCGGACGATATAACCACTGGGATCAACGCGCAGGGGATTGAGGTGCGCTTCCCTGTAATCTTCCGGATCACCTCTGCGCCGCGTCTGCGCTGCGTGTGGATCACCGCGCTGCAGGCGCAGGAGCGTACCGATAACGGAGAAACGGCGCCCTCGCTGACGCTGCGCGCGCTGCAGCCGGATCAAACGCTGTGGGACCTCGCCAAGCAGTGCCGTACGACGGTGGAGGAGATCGTTTCCGCCAACGAGCTAGGCGAAAAAACCGCCGCGGTCGGCGAATTGCTGCTGATTCCGAGAAAACGCTGAAAAAGGAGCCGATAAATTCGGCTCCTTTTTCAGCTTGTCATATTCCGTGTCGCTTTCACATATGAATAGAGCAAGTACGGTGAGGATTCGGAGGAAAATGGAATGAATGCAAATACCGGAATCTATCAGGATATCTCCATACGCACCGCGGGGGATATTTACATTGGCGTGGTCGGACCGGTGCGCACCGGCAAATCCACCTTTATCAAGCGCTTTATGGAGACGCAGGTGATTCCCCATATCGACAACGTCTACCGCCGCGAGCGCGCCAAGGACGAACTGCCGCAAAGCTCATCCGGTCGCACGGTGATGACGGCGGAGCCGAAATTCGTCCCGGAAGAGGCGGTAGACATCGCGCTGGACGAAGGAACCGTTTGTTCCGTTCGACTGATCGACTGTGTGGGCTATATGGTTCCCGGCGCAATGGGGCAGAGCGACGGCGATTCTCCGCGCATGGTAACGACGCCATGGCTGGATCATGCGGTTTCCATGAGCGAGGCAGCAGAGCTGGGCACCTCCCGCGTGATCCGGGAGCACTCCACGATCGGTATTGTGGTTACGACGGACGGCAGCATCACCGAGATCCCACGCGAGGACTATATGGAAGCAGAGGGGCGCGTGATCCGCGAGCTGCAGGAGATCGGCAAGCCGTTTTTGGTGCTGCTGAACGCCGCACAGCCGCAATCGGAGCGGGTACAGGCGATGGCCAGGGATATTGCCGATCGGTACGGCGTAACCTGCCTTCCCGTCAACTGCCTGCTGCTGGACGACGCGGCCGTTGGAGATATTCTCAAGGCGATTCTCTATGAGTTTCCGCTTACGCAGTTGGATATTTCCATTCCGGCATGGGTGGAGGCGCTGCCAAACGACCATCCGATCAAGTGCGGGTTGTATCGCAATATCCGGCAAAGCGCCAAGGCGCTGCACTGTATTCGGGAGGTAACCCCGGCCGTGGAGGCGATGGGGGCATACGAGGGGATCAGTGCGGCAAGGGTGAGCGCCATACAACTCGGCAGCGGGGTCGTATCGGCCGAGTTGGAACTGCCGCGCGCACTGTTTTATCAGACACTCAGCGAGCAATCCGGGTTCTCCGTCTGCGACGACGGGGATCTGATGTGCCTGCTTACGCAGCTTTCCGCAGTCAAGGCGGAGTATGACAAGGTGGCCCAGGCGCTGCACGAAGCAAAGCAGACGGGCTATGGCATCGTGGTCCCCAGCGTGGAGGAACTGAATCTGGAGGAACCGGAAATCATGAAGCAGGGCGGCCGGTACGGCGTGAAGCTCAAGGCCAGCGCACCGTCCATCCACATGATTCGCGCCGATATTGAAACCACCGTTTCACCGATCGTCGGCAATGAAAAGCAATCGGAGGATATGGTCAATTATCTGCTCCAGGAATTTGAAGGGGATACGGGGAAAATCTGGCAGTCGAACATCTTCGGCCGCAGCTTTCACGAGATCGTCAATGAGGACCTGCTCAATAAGCTCAAGCATATGCCGGAGGATGCGCGCGGCAAGCTGCGCCAGACGCTGGAGCGCATTATCAACGAGGGCAGCGGCGGACTGATCTGCATTATCCTCTAATCGAATCATAACGGAACGCGAAAAAAGAAGCGGCATCGCCGCTTCTTTTTTCGTGCCTTTATTCTGCCAGCACCTTTTTAAGCCGGGCAAAGCGGGGCAGAGAATCCTCCTTCGGAAGCGGCGGCTCGCCCTGAATCAGCGGCAGGGCGTAGTCGATGAAGTCGTGGGTAACGCCGTTATGATCGGCGTTGATCCACGCCAGCGGAACCTTCTTCTCAAAGTTTGCCACCTCGGTCAGCCCCAGCAGCTTCGTGCGGCAAACGTAATGTCCGTCCACCGTATCGCGCTCAAAGGCGACCATCTTGTCTGTAATGCCCGCCACGGCGTTTTCCACGGCCGCCTTGCCCGCCATATAGGCTTCCTCGATATCGGTCTCACTGGCGAGATGCGCGCCGCAGCGCTGCAGCAGGCTCAGCTCGATCCCACGTACCTTCGCGCCGGTGCGCTCCTTGACGATGTTGGCCAGCAGTGCGGCGAGGCCGCCGAGCTGCGCGTGGCCGAAGCCGTCTGTCGCGCTGGTCTTTGCCTCGGAGACAAAGCTGCCGTCAGCGTAGTGGATCCCCTCGGAAACGGCGACCATGCAGTTGCCCGTCTCGCGGTAAACCCGCTCCACATCCGCAAGGAAGAGGTCCATATCAAAGTCCGTCTCCGGCAGATAGATCAGATCGGGGCCGGCGCCGTATTCACTCGCCAGCGCGGCGGCGGCGGTCAGCCAGCCGGCGTGGCGGCCCATGATCTCAATAATGCAGATCATGCCAGTATCGTATACGCGCGCGTCCTGGTAGACCTCCATGCAGCTCGTAGCGATATACTTCGCAGCGGAGGCGTAGCCGGGGCAATGATCGGTGCCGAACAGATCGTTGTCGATCGTCTTGGGCACGCCCATCACGCGGCACTCGTAGCCGACCTTCTGCATATACTTGGATATCTTATTGCACGTATCCATGGAATCGTTGCCGCCGTTGTAAAAGAAATAGCGGACGTCGTGCTTGCGGAATACCTCTAAAATGCGCCGATAGTCCGTGTCGTCCACGTCCGGATCCTTCATCTTGTAGCGGCAGGAGCCGAGCGCGGAGGAGGGGGTATACTTGAGTAATTCCAGTTCCTTCGCGTCCTCGGCGTCCATATCAAACAGGCGATCGTTCAAAACGCCCTTGATGCCGTGCTCCGCGCCGTAGACCTTGGTGATCACGTTGCTATCCAGCGCGGTGCGGATCACGCCGTAGGCGCTGGCATTGATGACGGAAGTAGGACCGCCGGACTGACCGATAACGCATGCACCTTTGAGTTCAGTCATGGTAATAATCTCCTTGTGATTACCGCATCAGCGGCAATGATTTTTGATCGTTTTTCGCCGCGACATGCGCGTGGCGAAAAACACTTTGCGCAAAGCGCCCGTGCGCCAAGGGCGTGCGGGAAGCGAAGCGCTGGGGGAATCGAAAGGGGGGACTGGTCCCCCCTTTAAGAAGTCTTAGGCTTTGCCGTCGCAGCCGAGGACGTCCACGATCTTGTGCGCGACCATGGCCTTGATCGCAGCGCGGGCAGGCTTGAGATACTGGCGCGGGTCGAAGTCGGAGGGGTGCTCGGCAAAATGCTCGCGGATGCAGGCGGTCATCGCAAGGCGCAGGTCGGAGTCGATATTGATCTTGCAAACGGCCATCTTTGCCGCCTGGCGCAGCTGCGCTTCGGGGATACCGACAGCGTCCGGCATCTTGCCGCCGAAGGCGTTGATCTTGCGGACGAACTCCTGCGGGACGGAGGACGAGCCGTGCAGCACGATGGGGAAGCCGGGCAGGCGGCGGGAGACGTCCTCTAAAATGTCAAAGCGCAGGGGAGGCGGGACCAACTCGCCGTTTTCATTGCGCGTGCACTGCGCAGCGGTAAACTTATACGCGCCGTGGCTGGTGCCGATGGCGATGGCCAGCGAGTCGCAGCCGGTGCGCTCCACAAACTCCTGTACGTCCTCGGCGCGGGTATAGGAGGAATCCTCGGCGCTGACCTTGACCTCGTCCTCCACACCGGCGAGCGTGCCAAGCTCCGCCTCGACGACGACGCCGTGGTCGTGCGCGTACTCGACGACCTGGCGGGTGATGCGGATGTTCTCTTCAAAGGATTCGCCGCTCTTGTCGATCATCACGGAGGTAAATCCGCCGTCGATGCAGCTTTTGCACAGCTCAAAGCTGTCGCCATGGTCCAGATGGAGTGCAATGGGCAGACCCGTTTCGATAACGGCAGCCTCGACCAGCTTCATCAGATAGGTGTGGTTGGCATAGGCGCGGGCGCCCTTGCTGACCTGGAGAATCAACGGAGCGTTCAAGTCCATGGCGGCTTCCGTGATGCCCTGCACGATCTCCATATTATTGACGTTGAACGCGCCGACGGCGTAGCCGCCTTGGTATGCCTTTGCAAACATTTCCTTCGTCGTTACCAGTGGCATAATCATCTCTCCTTTAGCATAAAGTCATTTGATACGATGGATCATCAATAGCAAGTTCAGTGTACCATATTACGCGGAAAAAGCAAGGGAAAACGGGGAACTGTGAGCGAAAAAGAGAGGCAAGCGCAAACGTGCATTGCCTCTGATGATGGTATTATAGCTTGCGGATTCGCGCGGCGATCTGATCCGCCGTCAGCCCGTATTCGCGCAGGACGTCCGCCGCCTTGCCGGACTGACCGAACTGATCGTTCACGCCGATCTTGAGGAATTTGCAGTTGACCTTGCCCATCAGCACCTCAGCCACGGTGTCGCCCAGGCCGCCGATCACGCTGTGCTCCTCGACGGTAACGACCTTGCCGCACTGCTGCGCATAGCGCGTGATGCACGCGGCGTCAATGGGCTTGATGGTGTGCACGTTGATCACGGCTGCGTCGATGCCGTCGTCGGCAAGCGCCTGCGCGGCGAGCAGCGCCTCGTTGACCATCAGGCCGCAGGCAAAGATCGCCACGTCGCTGCCCTCGCGCAGGACGTTGGCCTTGCCGATTTCAAAGGGCTTGACCATCTCGCCTTCAAAGACGGGCGTGGCCAGACGCGCAAGGCGCATATACACCGGGCCGTCAAATTCCGCAATCGCCATGGTAGCTGCTCTTGCCTCATTCGCGTCGGCGGGACAGATGACCGTCATGCCGGGAATCACACGCATCAGCGCCAGATCCTCGATGCACTGGTGGCTGCCGCCGTCTTCACCGACGGAGACGCCGGCGTGCGTGGCGCAGATCTTTACGTTGAAGTGGGGATAGGCAATGCTGTTGCGGATCTGCTCGTAGGCGCGGCCGGCGGCGAACATGGCGAAGGTGGAGCAGAAGGGAACGAGGCCCATCGTAGAAAGCCCGGCGCCAATAGCCATCATATTTGCCTCGGCAATGCCGCAGTTATAAAACTTTTCCGGGTGCGCCTTGGCGACCTTGGCGGTTTGGGTCGCATTGGCAAGGTCGGCGTCGAGAACAACGACCTTGTCGTTCTTTTCCACCAGCTCGATCAACGCCTCGCCATAGGCCTGGCGGGTTGCAATCTTATCACTCATCACTCAATCCTCCAATTCCTTCAGGGCCTGCTCGCGCTGCTCGGCGTTTGGTGCCTTGCCGTGCCAGCCGACCTGGTTTTCCATAAAGGAAACACCTTTGCCCTTGACCGTGTGCGCGATAATGCACTTGGGCTTGCCGACGACCGGGGCGGAAAGCGCCGATTCGATCGCGTCGAGATCGTGCCCGTCTGGCAGCTCAAACACCTCGAACCCGAAGGCGCGCAGCTTCGCAGGGAGATCGCCCAGCGACATAACCTGGTCGTTCGTACCGTCGATCTGCAAGCCGTTGTTGTCGACGATCACGGTCAGGTTGTCCAGTTTATAGTGCGCGGCAGCCATATAGGCCTCCCAAATCTGGCCTTCTTGACTCTCGCCATCGCCGGCAAGGGCAAACACCTTGACATCCTTGCCCTGGTGCTTGGCGCCCAGCGCCATGCCGACGGCAATCGAAACGCCCTGGCCGAGAGAGCCGGTGGATGCATCCACACCGGGAACCTTCTTGGCGTCCGGATGGCCCTGCAGGATGCTGTGGAGCTGACGGAAATTGGCATATTCATCCCGGGAGATAAATCCCTTGGCCGCCAACACTGCGTAATAGCAGGGCGCAGCATGACCCTTAGAGAGGACAAACCGATCACGGTTAGGATTGTGGGGATCGGCGGGATCGACACGCATATGGTTGAAAAACACACTGGTCATCAGCTCCACCGCGGAGAGGGAGCCGCCGGGATGGCCGCTGCCGGCATTGGCGGTCATCGTGATGATATCACGCCGCACCTGCCGGCAAACCTTGGTCAGTTCTGTTGTTGTCATAGTGGCCTCCTGTATCTGAAAAAATGATATCTATGGATCAGTTTATCGGAAAAAGGGCAGAAAGTCAATCAGAATCTATCCCATATCGAGCGGCGTTTCCCGCAAACGGGCACGGCGCATAAACTGTACGGAAGGGGGAGATTCGCATGAGACTTACCGCATATGACCGCGCTGCGGCCGTTCGCTACGCGCATACCTGGGCCTATGGCAGAAATCCGCGCTTTTACGACTATGAGGATATCGGCGGAGACTGCACCAACTTTGCCTCACAGTGCCTTTTGGCAGGGGGAGGTGTGATGGATTATACCCCGACGTTCGGCTGGTACTATATTGACGCCAATCGCAAATCACCCTCCTGGACGGGGGTAACGTATCTGTATAATTTTCTCACGCGCGCAAGAGACAGCGTCGGCCCGGCCGCGCGCGACACTTCAATTTGGGAGATGCAGCCCGGCGATATCATACAGCTTTCCTTTAACGGCGTTGCCTGGCAGCACTCGCCCGTCGTCGTCGCAGTGGAAACGCCCGGATCGGCAGACGGTATTCTGGTTGCCGCGCACACTTACGATGCGGATAATCGCCCGCTTTCGACCTACGAATACCGAAGCGTGCGTTTTCTGCATATCACCGGCGTCTATCGCCCGTAACGCAGGCAGGGCAGGAGGGGAGGACGTCAGGTTTCGCCCTTTGGCGTTTTTTTGACCCGCGAGAGGGGATTGGCTTTTGCCGCCACGCGCAGCGCCTCGTTGTCGATGTGGGTATAGATTTCCGTGGTATTGAGATGATCGTGTCCCAGAACCTCCTGCACGGCGCGCACGTCCACGCCGTTTTGCAGCATCAACGTCGCCGCGGTATGGCGCAGCTTGTGAGAGGAATACTGCGCGGCGTCCAGCCCGGCGGCGGAGATGTGCTTTTTTACCAGCGCGTGCACGGTGGATTTGCTGATGCGCTCGTTGCGCGAGGACAGAAACAGCGCGTTTCGATCGCGCCCCGCAATGGGACGGCGCACGGCCAGATAGGACGCCAGCGCCTCCTTGCAGGCGTCATTGAGATAGACGATGCGCACTTTATTGCCCTTGCCGAGCACGCGCATGGCCTCGCCCTGTATATCCGGCAGATCCAGACCGCACAGCTCGGAAATTCGCAGCCCACAGTTCAAAAACAGGGTTAAAATGCAATAATCACGCTCTTTATTCTGACCGTCTACCGATTCCAGCAGATGGATACTTTCATCCAGCGTGAGATACTTCGGCAGACTTTTTTTCAGCTTCGGCGCGTCCAAATCTTTCACCGGATTGTCTCGAATCAAATGCGCTTTATTCGTCAAATAGTTGTAAAAAGACCGAATTGTTGATATTTTTCTGGCTCTTGATGCTGCATTCAGACCAAAACCGGAGTTTTCGCTGTTTTGATGCAGCACGCGCTCTCGGCTCAAATAGGTCATATAACTGTAAATATCGGTAAGCGTTACAGATTGAACAAAATCTAAATCCACGTCCAGAATAGAGATCTCGCTCAGCTCGCACGTACGCAGAGCGGGATCGCGCAGCTGCTTGAGATAGCGGAAAAAATTACGCAAATCCAAAAAGTATTCGTCGACGGTCTTGGCAGAATGACCCTTGATGGTCTCGTGATAAGCGAGAAAATCGCGTAAAATCTGCGGTGATTCCAAACGGTAATCCATCATAAAAAGACTCCTTATCATCGGTAAATCAGAAATGAGAACGAACGTCTGTACGGCAGACCGGACGCGGCGGACCGCGGTGAAAACGGAAACGATGTACGAGGGGCAAATCATACGGACGCTTTGATTTTGATCGTACAATCAGCGCGCCGCCGTGTGTCAAACAGTCTGCGCGGTGCAGCAAAGTTTCCGGTTTCATCCGGCCGCAGCGTAGGGGTCGCTATGCATAAGCCTGCGCGGTTATCCCAGACTTTTGGCTATCGCACTCCCCTATATTAAACAAAGTTTTTATTTTGTTCAATAAGATATGCATTTATTTGGGGAAGCACCGTTCGCTTCCCTTTTCTTACCCGTTCTCCGCACGATGGTAAACACAGTTCATTGATACCACGGATTGCAAGAATTGTCAAGCGTCATGAAGCGTATAGAAACACGCAATCTGCACAGATTATACGAAAAGGAGTGAAAATATGATGAGTTTCATCCCATGCAGTGCAAATTGCGTGTTTCAAAATGACGGCGCCTGCGCGCTGCAATACGCAACCGTGATCGGACGGGCGGATCGCGGTGGCAACGATTGCCTGCACTATATCCCGCGAAACGCCGCGCTCAGGAACGCGCAATGGCACGCAGCGCCTCCCCGATATTCTGCACCGGAATCAGGCGAAGTCCCTCCGCCTTCCCCAGGCGGTCTGCATACTGTTTGGGAATGATGCAGGTTTCAAAGCCAAGACGCTCCACTTCGCTCAGCCGCTGACCCAGGTGGCTGACGCTGCGGACCTCGCCGGTGAGCCCGACCTCTCCGATCGCTGCAACACGCGAGCCGATGGACCGGTCGAGATAACTGGAGGCAAGCGCAAGGATCGTCGCCAGATCCGCCGCTGGCTCGTCCAGGGTAAGCCCGCCGATCACGTTGATAAAAGCGTCGCAGCCCAGCACCTTCAGCGCACCGCGCTTTTCCAGCACCGCCATGAGCATGGCGGCGCGGTTATAGTCAAAGCCGTTGCTGTTGCGGCGCGGCAAGGACTGTCCTGCCGGCGCAAGCAGCGCCTGTACCTCCGCAAGGACGGGGCGTGCCCCCTCCATCACGCAGGTTACGCAGGTACCAGGCGCGTCAGCCGGGCGGCCGGCAAGCAGCATTTCCGAGGGATTCGGCACTTCGACGAGTCCTTCGCTCTGCATTTCAAATACGCCGATCTCATTCGTTGCACCGAAACGGTTTTTTGCCGCGCGCAAAATACGGTACGTCATGTGCTGATCGCCTTCAAAGTACAGTACGCAGTCCACCATGTGCTCGAGCACCTTCGGTCCTGCGATAGACCCCTCTTTGTTGACGTGCCCGATTACGAAGACCGTAGTCCCCTGCCCTTTGGCAAGCTGCATCAGCGTCATGGTGCATTCTTTTACCTGGCTGACGCTGCCTGCCGGAGAATCCGACTCTTCTTGATAAAGCGTCTGGATCGAGTCAATGATCAGAATATCCGGCTGCTCTTCCTCCACGCTGCGCAGCACATCCCCCAGGCAAGTCTCAGCGAGCACGAGGAGATTCCCGCTTGCCACGTGCAAACGCTCTGCACGCATTTTTAACTGCCGAGGAGATTCCTCGCCAGATACATATAAAATGCGCGATGATTCTGCCATTTTCCCACAGATTTGCAACATTAACGTGGATTTTCCGATGCCTGGGGCGCCGCCGACCAGCACGAGCGAGCCTTTCACTGCACCGCCACCGAGCACGCGATCCAGCTCGCCCATGCCGGTGGCGAAGCGCAGCTCCTCCGAGACGTCCAGCTCGGTAACCGGATGCGCCTTGGCGCGCGCCATACCGCCGGGACGGGACTTCCCTGCCGACGCGGATTTCGGCACGACCTGCTCCGTGATCGTGTTCCACGCGCCGCATTTCAGGCAGCGTCCCGCCCATTTCGCCGTCTCGTTGCCGCACTCCGTGCAGTAAAAAACCGTTTTTGCTCTCATGCCTCTTTCCCTTCTAACCTTCCCGATCTGCGGCCAAAAAGCCCGCCGCGATCGAAACGGCCAATTTCTTTTGATGTGATGCTTGCTGTAATCGTTCCGTTTCCTGCGGATTGGAGAGAAATCCGCATTCTACCAAAATCGCCGGACAGGATACGTTTTTCATCAAGTAGATCGTCGGCTCGATCTGTTTTTCCCGCTTTCCGTGCCCGGTGTTGATCGTCTGATTGAGCGCCTGCTGAACGCAAACGGCTATGTCGCTGCTTTTGGGGGTATCCGCATAGAAAACCTGCGCGCCGTGAACCCCCGGAACGGACGGCAGACTGTTTTGATGCACGCTGATCAGTACGGCGTCCGGCACGGCGTTTACCGCCGCCGCACGGTTTTTCAGATCCGAGACTTTCTTTTCCCGCAGCGTCTGCGCATTGGCGGAATGTACGGAGACGTCCTCCGTTCGTATCATCTGCGTATCCTCGCCGATAAGCTGCAGCAATGCGTCCAGCTTTTTGGCAATGGCAAGATTGATCTGACTCTCTACCGCGCCGGAAAGCGCAACCGCGCCGCCGTCTTCCCCACCGTGTCCTGCGTCGATCACAACCGTGCGCGCCGCACGATGCACCGGGGACATTGCCGGCGCCGCCGGGAGTCGAATCAGGATCGCCGCCGCTGCAATGGCGAGGAGCGCTCCGAAAAAAAATAACAGCGTCTTTCGTTTTATCACAAAAAACAAATCGTTCACCTCTGATAAAGGGTATGATTTTGCTCTTGTGATGATTCCCTATTATAACAGGTCGTCCGGAAAAAGGAAAGTCCGAGTTTCGGTTTTCAGCGCCCGGCATAAGATGAAACTGAGCGGAATGCTCAACTATCATCAAGGAGGAGTTCTTTCGTGGAATCCACCACAAAACCGGGGAAGCCGAACACTGACGCAGCATCCGCTTCCCGTCCGGCTAACACCACGCCGGCTGCCTCTACTTCAACGAACGCCGCCTCGTCAGATCGGTGCGGTATGGGCAGCGGTATGCTGCCTGCGTGCGCACCGCTGGCGTTTCCTTATGTACCGATGCAGGAGAACAATCCCGACCGCTATTCCCAGCAGGACGCCATGCGCGCCGGTACCCTGTTTCCGGGGCTGCATCTTCCCTTCCATCAGGAGCTTGACACACGCTTCCCGGCGTCGAATACTGCGCTTTCTGAGTTGATGGCGCTGGATTTTGCCGTCGATGAGCTTGGTTTATATCTCACGACGCATCCGAATGACGCGGAAGTGCTGGATCTTTACTGGTCGTATATCCGCCTTTCCCGCGAGGGGCGTGAAAAGTACCAGCAGATGTATGGCCCGCTGCTGCAGACCGATATCACGCCGCAGGAGTACAAGTGGCTCAAAGACCCATGGCCCTGGGATGTAGGAGGGGATCGCTGATGTTTGTCTATGAAAAGAAACTGCAATATCCGGTAAAGATCAAAACGCCGAACCCCAAGCTTGCTATGGCGATTATTTCTCAGTACGGTGGACCTTACTACAATTAACTACTAATGAAGGGAGAATACCCATGAAAACCATGACCACCCTCACCCTCTACGACCGCGCCTATGAGCGCACCCTGGAGCTCTGGCACGCCGAATCCACGCACCTGGAAGAATCCCGTCGCGCCGGCACGCCACCCGATCCTGATGTGCAGGAGCGCTACGATCTTTACAACGCGCAGCTCTCCGAACTCTCCAGCATCCTGATCAAGCTTCGCGGTGAATAAGAAGAAGGCAGCACCACTCGGTGCTGCCTTCTTCTTTTATCCTCCCAGCGACGGCAGGCTCAGCCCGCCCCCTCTGGCATTGCCGAGTTCCTTTGCATCCAGCACCTGCTGGCCGATGCTCCGGCTGTACGGATTGTTCTTCGCGCTCTTCGACGTTGTCATCAACTGCCACAGTACCGCACTGTGATTGCTCGGCAGTCCCGCATTTCCTCCCAGTGTTGGCAGGCTCAGCCCACGTACCGCGCCGCCCATGGCGTCGATGGCCGCCTTCACTTCGTCCTGGCTGTAGCTTCCGTTCTGGTTGGCATCATACTCCGGCATGATCTCCTTGAGTTTGACGTAGCTCTCCGGCTGCACGCCGAACCTGTGCGCGATCTCGATCTTTTTATACTGATCTTCCGGCATGACCACGCTCAGCGCCTGCATCTGTTTCTCCGCGCCGCTCACCGCGTCCAGTGCTGCGCGCCACTTCTGCACGTCGCTAACCTCTTTCTTACCTTCCTGCGGTTTCAGTCCGCCTATCCCCTCGGCTACGCTTACCGCCGTCTTGATATCAAGCCCGGCGTCCTTGTACTCCAGCACCTTCCCGAGATCCATGCCGTCGGCCCGAAGTCTCATCGCCTGCGAAGGGTCCAGCCCCGCGTCCATCGCTCGAAGCAGCTTCGCGTACTGTGTCGGATTTCCGCCGTCCGTCTCCAGATCGGTCCCCATGACGTACCCCGCCGCGACCTTCGTCTGCTCCTTGTTCAGCTTCATTCCTGCCAGCGTGCTCAGCTTGTCCGCCGTACCGCCCGCATCCTTGAGCGTCATCACAACCTCGCCAGCCCGCCCGCTGTCCATGCCGGCGTCGGTCATGGCATCCATACCTTCGCGCTCCTTATCGCTGGCGAGCAGGCCGTAGAATACAATCGCCTTGCCCTTGTCGTTTATGTTGGACGACTGCAGGATCTCCCTCTGGCGCTCCGCCTTGCTCTGCTCATCTCCTGCCTTTGCGCTTCTCAGCTCGTCGATCAGGCCATACGCCTCGCGGCTTTTCACGCCTGCCGCGGTCAGATCCTCATAGATCGCCGTCTGCTTCGCGCTCAGGCTGTTGAAACCGTTGTTGACCCACTCGCGCGCTGGCTTCAGGCTGCTCTTTCCGAAAAACAGCGCCCTGGCGATGTTCCCCGCCGTCTCCGCTTTGGAGTTGTTGAACACGGGATACTGCAGCACCTTGTCGCCGTTGCTGTCCATCGAATAGCTTCCGCCCTCGATGATCGCCTTCGTGCCTTTCCATGCCTTTTGCAGTTGGTTCCCGCCGAACGGCAGCGCCGCGTAGATCAGCGGCTTGCTCAGCTCTTTCCCCGCCGTGCTCAGACGCTTCTTTCCGCTCCACTTGTCGTTCACCGCGGCCTTGGCCAGATTCTCCACGTCCGGCAGCGAGCTGCTGATCGGGATACGCCCGCCGCCGAGGATCCCGCCGACCATCGGCAGCTCGTCCACAGCGTTCTTGGCCAGATTGCCCAGCGCCTCATACGTCCCGGTCTTCTCCGTTTTCAGCGACCTGTCCTCGCCGGTGATCGCTTCGATCATATTGGGCAGTTCATACCCGGTCAGATCTCCAGCCGTTTCGTTCAAAATGCCGATGGGGTCCAGCGCGCATCTGCGCCCGACGAAATACTCGTAAACGTCGTTGAAAAGGTATGCCCCCAGGAAGTATTTCAGCAGCGTTCCGACGAGCACCGCCATACCTCTTTCCCTGGCCACCTTCGGCAGATCCTTGAACACCTCGCTGAACTGATTGTTCACCTCCAGCTGGAACTGCGTGAACAGCTTCACAATCGGATTGCTGGACTGGAACAGCGTCGGCATGCTGCCCTTGCTCCGGTCCGCCATCACGCGCCGGGCGAATGCGTCGGCGTCGTCCATGGCCGCCTGCTCGCTCATGTTGTGCCGAAGATTCTGGTTGTAACGTGCGCGCACGATGCTGTCCGAAGCAAACCTGTCGATCAGCTCCATCGGCGTGCCCAGCACACCGGAGGCCTTTTGCTGCCAGTTTTTCACCAGCGGATCCGTCCCGCGCCTGCTCGTCAGAAAGGCCGACCGCTCCGCAAATCCGTCTTTGTTCTTGTAGGCCTGCAGCGTCTGCCACATGCCCTTGAGGATCTGCCCGCTCTCCAGCTGCGCGTTGGCCTGCGTCAGCGGGATGAAGTTGGTCAGCGCGCTGCCGATGTTGCCCGCGATCATATTGGCGCCCACGCGGCTTTCCCAGTTTTTCATGATCGTATAGGCGCGCCGCCCGATCATGGCCTCCATGTTGCGGTCGTACTTGCTCTTCTTGTTGGCCAGCAGGTTGGTGTACTCCTCCAGCTCGTTGACGAAGTTGCCCAGCTCGAACTTGCCGTGCTCATAGATGGCGTCTATCTTTGTTTGCTTCTCGTCCTCCGTCAGCCGTTTGTCCTGCAGCACCTCGTCCACCTGCTTGCGGATTCCCTCGTCGCTCGTGCGATAGCGGATCTGCTGCGAAAGCGCGCGCAGGTTCTGGATGTTGTCGGTGTGGAAAATCACGTCGCCGGCGCCCTGCACGTACTTGTCAAAGCCCTCCACCGCGTCGTACGCCGTGTTGAAGCCCAGGCGCTCCTGCGCGTTTCCAAACCATGCGATCCCCGGCTTGAAGGTGTGCGTCAGGCCGTTGATGGTCGTCGGCAACGCGGTGATCTCCGTCGTGATCCCCATCGCCTTTCCAAACTGCGTGAGGATTCCGTCGCTGCTCCCCGGCTGGAAGTGCGGGAAGTACCCGTGGCGGTAGTTGATCGGCTCGTAGCCGTTGCGGACGCGCACCTCGTTCATCCGCTCAAAAAGCTCGTCATAGATGTCGCGGAAGTTCTGCACCGCCTGCTCGATCTTGGCAAAGTCCAGGTTCGGATTCTGCTCCTTCAGGTTCTCCACGATCCCCTGCCAGTCGCTCAGCGTCTTGCCGTCCCGCTCGCGCAGGCGGCCGCGGCTTTTCTGCAGCATTTCGATGTTGTCCGTCGCCTCGCCCAGCAGCTGCACGGCGTGCGCCTCGCTGACCTCGTTGCCCTGTTCGATCTTTCTGGAAAGGTTCATCTTCCGCACGCGGTCGCGCATCTCGTTGAGCCAGCGCGTCTTGTTCGCCTCGGCCTTATGTACCGGCTCGATGTACGCCTCGGTGATCCGCTTTGCTCCGGCCTTGTCCCGGAACACGTCCTCGATGTTGCGCTCCATCGTTTCGCGGGACAGAAGCAGCCCTGCGATCTTGTCCTTCGTATGCCCTGCCTCTCGCAGCATGGCGTCGGCGCTCTCCCGCCGCGCGGCGCGGATCGAGCGCTTGAACTCGCGCAGCTGCTCAGCGTATTGCTCATACTCCCTCTTCGCCTCATAGACCTCGCGGATCCCCTTCGCGTTGCTGTCTCCCGGCAGGGACTCCGGTGTGATCTCGCCGCGCAGCAGCCTGCCGACCAGCAGCTCGTCGCTCTCCGTCAGCAGGTTGCGGCTCACCGCGCGGTCCACACCGCGCCGCAGCTGCTTCACCTGCTTCCAGGTCTCTTTCGCCTCGGCCACAGTCAGGATCTTCTTTTGCGGCTTCTCCGCTTTCTTATCCGCGTCATAGCGGCGCACCGTGCGCAGCTCCGTCAGCGTCTGGTTCACCGCCTCGGCAAAGTCGTTCTTTGCCCACGCCTTGAAGTCCTTGCCGTTCTGCTCGTCCAGCGTCTTCTCCACGCGGTCTGTGCTCTGCGATACCTCCAGCATTCGCCGCAGCTGATCCGCCGGGCGCGTGATATCCGCCGGGAACATATCCGGCGCCATGTCCTGCAGCTGCTCATAGGCCACGTCCACCGGAAGCCCGCCCGAATTGACGATCTTCAGCCTCCCCGTTGCACTCCTGCGCCAGTCTCCCCAATCCGTGAAGTCGGCCTTGTCCGTCTCGCTGATCGTTACCGCCGTCGTGCGCATCCGGTTCCGGACCTCTTTGTACGTGTCATACATCTCGCTGTCCACGATCCGCCCCTGCTCCCAGGCTGTCTCAAACAGCCGGTCCACGGTCTCCTGCGAAACGCTGCCGCTTTGCAGGTACTCGTCGCTCATTTCCCGCACCATGCCCTGCAAATAATCCCGCCGCGCCCAGCTTTGCACGTCCAGCGCACCGCTGATGCGCCGCAGCATGGCATTCTCCGTGCGCTTGAGATAGTCCCTCGCCTTTTGCGGCAGCGTGTCGCGCACATTCTCCGCGGTCTCCTGCGCGCTGTCCTCGATGCTGAACGCCTTCTTCCCGCCGTCCTCCATGCCCAGCTGCCGCGCAATCTCGCGCTGGAACGGCGTGCGGGTATCCGTTTTCTCCAGTGTCGGCAAACTCAGCCCTCTTACATTTTTCTGTTTAATTTCCTTGACATCTTGCCCGCTGTCTGGTACAGTATCGCCAGAGACCAGCGGCTCTGGACGGCTTTTCTTGGCTTCGGCCAAATCAGTCACGCGACGCTGGTCTTGTTCTGTGTAAATGCGATGTACCCAAAACAAATTGCGTTGCGGGCTTTGCCGAATGTCAATATAGACCGGATAGGTTTCTCCTCCAATCTGCACGTCAGCCTTGATATAGCTGTACGTCAGATTGGAGTTTTGATTATGTTCATTAGCCTGATCCAGCGCTACAATTTTGCCGTTTTCAATAATCTCCGGCAGCATCCTTGCCGCAGCCAACTTCAGCTCTTTGATTTTCCTCGGAAGCGTTTCGTACCTGTTTCCTCTTCCGAACGTCTCAAAGATGCCTCGCTTGCTGATTTCAACGTTTCTGCCGGTCGCGTTGTTGGTGACTATCCTGCGCCCATCCGGTCCCAAGATACCTTCGTTTTTCAGCGTGTCAAAAACCTGGTTCTGAACGTGAACGTAATCGTTCACCTTTTCGATCCCGAAGCCCTGCAGCAACTGTTGCGCTTCCTCGTCGCTGATGCTGTACTCCCTCAGCATAGACACGTCGTTCAGGCTCTCGTCCTCCTCCAGTGCGTCCATGGCTTCGTTGTATTCCTCCTCGGTCAGCTCCCCGGCCTCCAGACGTGCCGCCAGATCCTCGCGGCCCCGGTTTACCTGCTCGTTCACCCGCCCGGCCTCATAGTTCCCGCGCGTCTCACTGAGCGCACGGCTGTAAAGCTCCCGCGTCCGCCGCAGGAAGGCGCGCTCCTCCGCGTTCTTGTTGCCCAGCTTGGCCAGCAGTGCGTCGATCACGTTCAATATCCGCTCGCCGAAGCTCGGCTCATAGGCCACGATCTCCCGGATAGCTGCCTCGTCCGTCAGCAGCCTTTTCTCCACGAACTCGGCCACCAGCTCCCGCTCCGCGCTCTCCCGGTCCAGCGTAACGCCGTGGCGCGCGTAGCTCTCCTGCTTGCGCGTCAACGCCTGCGCAAGGTCCTCCTGCCCGCCGATGCGGTTGAGAATCATGCTCTTGATCCGCGCGTAATCCGCCGCGCCCTCCAGTGTGTGCGTCAGCTCGTGCCCCACGATCTGTGAAACGGCGTTGCCGCTGTTCACGTTCACGTAGATCTTCCCGCTCTTTCGATCGAAGTAACCGTTCTCTCCGGCGTCGCCCTGATAGAATACGACCTCCCGGCCGATGGCCTCGCTCAGCCGCTGCACGCGCTCCGTGGTCTCGCGGTCCACGTTCAGCACCCTTGCCGACCATACGAAATCCGTCTCCGGTTCCATGCCCATCTGCCGCGCGACCTCGCGCTGGAAGTCCGTGCGGTTATCCTGCCTGTTCTGGGCTTGTGCCGTCTCCCCCTGAAAATATCTCCCAAGGTTTGGAAACTGCTGAGCATCAAAAGGCTTTGCCTGCTGCGCAGTCTCCGTCTGTGCCGTCTGCGGCTCCTGTGCCGCCGGACGGTTTTTTTCATTTTCTGCAGAAGTCTCCGGCGCTTTATCCGTCTGCTGAATCCTGCGCGCCTCGTCCGTCGCCTGCCGCAGCAGCACGCCCACCTCGCGGTCGCTCACGCTCTCGCCGCGCGCAATCTTATCCTGGATGATCTGCGCGCTCTTGCTCGTTTCGTCGCCCATGCCGAGACCCATCTGCACCAGGTCGTTGAGCATCCCCTGCTGCTTGATCGCCGCGCCGGTCTCCTGGTATGCGCGCTCCAGCTTCGCCTTTTGTGCCGTGCTGTTCACACCGCTTGCGGCCAGCGCCTGCCCGCCGCCGAGCACGCCGCCGACCACCGCGCCGCCGGCATACTCCTGTGCGGACGTCCGCGGGTTAAGCACTGCGTTCTCGTCCGTCAGCGAGGCGATCGGATTCTTTTTCCCGTAGGCAAGGTTCTGCAGGCCTCGCTCCACAATGCCCTGCCAGACTTCCTCTCCGCCCTCCTCGTGCGCCGCTTTCAGCCAACGCTTGAAGGTCATCGGGCCTTCCTTCAGCTCGCCCGGCAGCGTCTCAAGACCGCCGCCTACTTCGATTGCTGCGTTGCCCAAACCGTTTGTGAGCGCGTAGAGCGACGCCTGCATCTCGCTTGCACCGTCCTCCTTTGCCTGTGCATAGCTGTTTCCCGCCGTCTGCAGGAAGCTCGTCCAGTACTGTGGATTCTTCGCGTAACTCATGGCAATCTGCCGCACGCTGTTGAGGATCGTTGGGCTCGCCTGCGCCGCCGTCGACAGAGCCTCCAGCCCTTGTCCGCCCAGGCTCATGCCGCCGCTCATGAACGCGCTGACCGCCTGCGGGATCGCCGCCACCGTTGCCGCGCCGTATCGGTCGAGGAGTTCTGCCGCCTTACCGCCTTTTTCGATGTTTTCCGCGTACTTTTTTTCTGCCGCCTGCTGCTCGCGTTTGATTCCCTCGTTCCACTTGTAAAAAACGCCGTGCTGCTCCTGCAGATCGTCAAGACCGGTCAGCGCCTCCGGAACGGCAAAGAGCGCCTTTTCCAGCCACGACAGCGTTTCGGACATACCGCGCGCTGCACTTGTCGTGCCCTTCTCCGCCATTCCTGCGAGGAGCTTCCCTGCAGAAAAGCCCGTCCCGCTTTTCTGCTGCAGCGCACCGCGGCGCGGGTCAATTCGCCGCGCACGTTCCCGCGCCGTTTCTTCTTCGCCCCCGCCGACCGTCTCCGTCTCTGCCGTTGGCTCAATCACACGCTCCCGCGCATAGGATTCCTGTTTCTTGCGCTGTTCTATCTCCGCCGCCCGCGCGCGCAGGCGGTCTCTCGCACTCGTTTCCTGCTGCCCCTGCATCCGCTCTACCGTGCGCGCCGCGTCCAGCAGATCAAGCATCTGGTTTCGCTGCTGCCTCTCTATCTCCGGCTGTGCTTTAATCTCCGGAAGGGCAGCGGCGCGCCGGCGCAGACGATCTCTCGCTGTGCCGGCGCCGTTATTGTTGAAATATCCCAGTGGCATACGCTCCTCCTTACTTAAGCAGGTTCAGGTTCATCCCATTCTTCTGTTGATTCGCTCCGCGCACTGTGCGCCGATAGATCGGATCGCCCTTGCTGTCCGTCCCTACCATCTCGATCATACCGAGCGCCTCCAGCTTCTCCGCGTCGTCCCAGCTCACCGTACCGTATCCCGGCACGCCAACCTCATTGCGGCTTCCGCCGGTCGTGTTCCCCGCATATCCCGCCGCACGCAGATCCGCTTCCGTGTAACCCATCGCCAGCAGTTGGGAGATCACTTCACTGCTGTAATCTCCGGCCTGAAACCGTGCCACCGGGTCGTCTGCGGTTGCTCCTCCGCTGTTCGCTGCGTTCCCGGAGGATCTTCTGCCGCTCCCGCCGCTGCCTCCGGACAGCTTGGCCGCCGCCTGCTGCATCTGGAATTCCCGGTATGCCTGATCCGCCGTCGGCGTCCCCGCCGCGAGGCCCAGCGCGTTTGCGCCGCTATCCGGCACGTAGCCGGAAAGCTGGTAGAGGGCCAGCGCGTTGTCAAACGCCTGCTGATCCGCCGCCTGTCTCGCCTGCTGCGCCGCCATACCGCGGTTGTAGTCCGTCTCGCTCTGGCCTCTCAGATTGTCCAGGTACGTCTGCATCATGTTGTAATCGTTCAAATACTGATTGTACGCCTGCTGGCGGTCCGTATTGTACTGGCCAAGCTGATCCAGATACTTCGCATAGTCCATCTGTTCCTGCGTGTTCACGGCGTTCAGGTCGCTGAGCTTCCGGCTGTACTCGTCGCGGTATCGGTCATACGCCTGCTGATAAAGCTCCGGGATTTTATCGCTCAGCTTCGTCGCGTAGTAGTCTCCGGCCTGCGTCGCCGCATTCACCGCATAGCTCGACGGTCTCCCGCCGCTGGCTGCGCTTGCCTGGGCAAGCGCGTTTGCTGTGGCCCGCTCGCCCTCGCGCAGATACTGTTTTTTGTAGCTCGCCCAGTTGGGGTCCTGCTCTTTGCTCCAGCTGAAGTCCGGCCGGTTGAGAATGCTCTCCAACAGCATCTGCTGCTGACTTGCATAGCGATTGTCGTATGTCGGCGCATCCGCGTAGGAAAACTGACCGAACGATCCGATTTTCCCCAGCATATCGTCGATCCGGTTTTCGTACAGTCCGGTGGAAATGTACCGGCTTCCGTCGCTGCCGCCGGTGTAATTTCCGTAGCTCGACCGCAGCCGGTTGGCCGCTTCGTTCGCCAGCAGCCGCTGTTCGTCCGTTTTTGCGTTGTTATAGTCCTGCTTGAGACTCAGGATACTCATGCCGAATTCCGGGTGCTGCCTGGCAAGATCCAGGTCATAGCTGGAAAAATTCTTCATCAGCCCGGCGCTGTTTGCCGCCCGCTCAAAGTCTTCGTAACTGTAAGGCATCTTCAATTCCTCCCTGTCCTCGATCTCAATTCGCTGCCGGAATACCGCTCCCGCGTCATGGAATAGACGCGGCAGCCGCCCGTCCCGCTGAGCTTTACGCGGTAGTGATCCGCTCGCCTCGGTATGATCGGCAGGTAGTAGCTGCGCTTCACATCAGCCTGCAGCGTGCTCACCTTCTGCCACGTCCCCACGGAGTCGAAACGCATCCACACGTCCACCGTCGCCCCCGTGTCCACCTCAAGGCGGATCTGCAGCTTGCTCAGCCCCTTCTTGTTGGGATCGCCCTCGGTAAAGTCCGCGAATTCTGCAAACCACGCAAAGTCCGCCTCCTCTGTCGCCCCGTCGGCCGCCTCCGTGGCAAACAGTTTTCCGTCCGTCCCCAGGCAATAGGTGTTCGCGCCGTACCTTGCCCAGCCCACGGCGCGCGTCGCGTCCTCACGGTGCCACAGGCCGCGCTGCGCGTCGTAAACGAACAGGCTCCATCCGCCGCCAACCTTCTTCGTGCTCGCGTAGTATTTCAGTCCGTCGCTTCCGGCCACGGCATTTTCGTACCGGTCCAGGCCGAAGGCGTCTCCGATCGGCTGCGGGATCCCGCCGCTATACGCCACGAATCCCGCCGTACTCTGGTAGAACAGTATTTCCCCGGCCACCGCCAGGCTCATCGCGCTTCCCTCGGCCACGCCCAGCGTCGCACTGCCCATCATCTCAAAATTGCTCGGCATCGAGCCGTACACCTTGTAGATGTGATCTTCCTTGAAAAAAATCGGATATCCGAGATACGATACGCAGGCCGTAAACCTTCCCGCCGATCCGGTATCCACGGCGTAGCTGTCAGTGTCCAGGCCGTCGTACACGTTCCAGTTGAATATATCGCCCAGCTTGCTCGCGTAGATCGTTCGCTCGTCGCAGCCCCACAGCCGATTTTCATTTTCACAGCAATACAGAAGATCCGGCATCTTCCGCGCGATCGTTACGCCGGACTCTGAATAGGCCGTCGTCCCCTCGCTCCCGCTCAGCTTGAACACGTTTTCATAGAAGCGTAGCTTGTTCCCGTCGATCTCGCGTATCACCGGCGTCTTGTTGTTCTCCGGGTGCACCGTGCAGCCGGAGATCGTTACCGCGTCGCCCACCCGGAAGTAGCTTGCCCAGTTCACGCCGTTCGCCCGGATCGTGTTGGCCTCGGCCTCTTCTTCAAAAAGCGTCCCGTTGTCAAACGTTACGCTCCCGCTCCACGAGCTCTCCAGGCTGCCGAATTCGTCCGTCTCCACGTTGTAGAATTTCTTGTCCGGCAGGATCACGACGTACGCGCCCAGCGCCGCAAACGTTTTCGCGCCGTCGCTCACGCTGCCCTTGGCCGTCCCGTCGTAGTAGAAGGTCGTCCCGTCCACCCAGCACAGCTTGTCCCATGAAAACAGGCCGTTCGGCTTCGTCAGCGTGCGCAGCGTCCACCGCTTTCGCCGCGTGGACAGCACCGGATAGTGATCCGAGCACAGATTCTCCATGTCGTAGATTTCTCCATCACCGGCGCCGAGCGTGTGGCAATATCCGCGCCACTGCGTTTGCGTCGCCTTCTGGATTCTGTCCGCAACGCGCATCGTCGGCAGTTTCATTCCTCTGCCTCCCACTCGATCCACGGCGCGAGCGCTTCAAGCTGCTCCGGCGTGATCGTCTCCGGCGCTCTCACGCGCATTTTTTCGCCCTCTGCTCCGGTTTCCGTTTCGGCCAGCTCTTTCCTTGCCTTCTCGTAATCTGCCGCGCACGCGCCGGCACGCAGCGCGAATCGCCCGTTTTCATTCACTCGGATCCTTCCGTCTTCGTCCCTGGCCGCATATTCCTCTACCAGCTTGCGCTCTTCCTCCACGAAAAAGTCTTTCAGATCGCTCGTCGCGCGCTTCACCTTCACCACGGCCAACGCCGTGGCGTACGGCATTTTTTCGCGCGAGAGTGCCTGCGCCGCCATATAGGCGTTCACCGCTTCGATCAGCTTCATGTTGTCTCCCCTCTCAGTTGTCTCTTGATCCGCTGTATCTCGTTGATACACAGCACCACCAGCTCTCCGTATGCGATGGAGTACACCTTATCTCCATCCTCCACGCGCCAGCCGAGCGCGCCGAAATCGTGCACGCGGGTCTGCGTCTCCTTCAGCGCGTCGAGCACCTCCTGCGCAATCAGCCCGGTGCAGCGCCGGCTTCGGTCGCCCTTGCGGTAATACGTGCACGGCCGCAGCCTGTCAAAGATCCGCTCGAAGGCGTCCACGTCATAGCGGATATCCTCCTTCACGCGCCGATCGGAGGACACCTGCATCTGGCTGGTGGCGTAGCATCCGCCGTTTGCGACGAATATACTGTGCGGGCCCGCGCCGTAGGTCATGCGCACGCCGCCCGAAGTTACGACGACGTAGTTGCTCAGGCTTATGTCTGAGATGGCGACGCCAGCAAACTGCGCCGCATTGGTGGCGCCCATATAGCCGTATACGGTGCTTCCGTATTTTGCGGCCAAAAATCCGTCCATCGCCAAATTCGCCGCACTCAGCGTCCCTGTGGTGATGTTCCCTGCGTTGATGACGGTCTCTCCTCCCGTCTGGCTCAGGTTCGTGAAGGTAACGTAGCCGTCCAGTTGGATATTCTGCGCCACGAGCTGGATCGCCCGGTCGCTGAGTGTGAAGTTGCTTGCGCTCGTCCCGCTCGCCACGATCCAGTTGATCTTCTGCGCCGTCTGCGTAACGCTTGAGATATCCCCCTCCGCGCTCTGCACACGGGCAGTCAGACCCGCCGCCGTCTGCTGCAGCACGGACACGTTCCCCTCCGCGCTTTGTATCCGCGCCGTCAACGCTGCCTCGGATAGCTGCAATGCAGAGATATTTCCCTCGGCGTCGCTCACCTGCGCGGCAAGTCCCTCCGCCGTCGCCGCCAGCATCGTCAACTTTCCTTCCTCGTCTTCCAGGCGCGCGTACACGGGCTCCGTGATCACCTGCTGCAGCTTATCCAGTGCCGCGGCGTTAAAATTCCGTAAATCCAGGTTGTTCAGCGTATAGCGCATCTGCTCCACCAGCATGAACACGTAATTCTGAATCGTCGTAACCTTCTCGTCCGTGCTTTCGCCCTGTGTAAAGGTCGGGAAATTCGTGTCAATATATAGCCAGTTCGAGGGCAATTCTCTTCCTCCTTTCCGGAAAGCGGGCCGGCCGTTCCGGCCGGCCCGCGGCCTCAGCGCTTATTCCAGCTTGCCCAGACGGTCAAGGACCGTCAGCACACGGCAAAGATCCTCGCTCAGATTCAGCTCGCCCTTTGCGTCTCCTTTGAGCGCGCCTTTCTCCACGCACTTGCGTACCGCCTGCGCGTACCACTCCGGCACGTCTTTGAGCGTTTTATAAATCACCATCTTTTTTTCCTCCGTCTTCGTCTCTGTCTTTTTCGGCGGCATCATCGGCGGCAATATCCCCGCGCGCAGCAGCGCCCCCGTCCATCGGCCTCTGTCGTCCCATTGCAGGTGCGGACGATCGGTAAAGCTCTTCCAGTCGCCGCCCCAGGAAAAGCCGAGCTCCTTTGCGATGGCGGCGACCTCCGCGAAAAAGGCAAGATCCCGGTACTCCTGCCCCGGAACGTTTTTGCAGAAATCGAAGGCCAAGCCGCAGCCGTGGAAGGTCGTTACCTTGCTGTTTGTAACGATCTGACCGGGGCGTGTCCGTCCCTGCGCATACAGCAGCGCCTGGTACTCGTCGTCTCGCAGTGTCTGCGTGATCAGCACGTGCAGGCCCCGCCTGGCGCACCGCTCCAGCAGCACCTCCGCGTTCAGCTTAACGTCGGCGCGCAGATCGTCAAGGCTCCTGCTGTTGATCATGCCGCTCCCTCCCCGTCAGGTATCCGATCAGCCTCTCGATCACGCCCAGCGCATCCGCGTACAGCTCGTCGTAGCCGTACATGGCGGCATAGGCTACCAGCAGCCCCAGCAGCGCCCCGGCAGCCAGCGCGCCGAGGCACGCCCACACACTCAGCCAGCTCTGCAGTGTGATCGCCGCGAAGCACGCGCCCTCGCTCAGCACGACCGCCCAGAGCACCACCACGTGCTCCGGCGTTTTGACCTTCACAACGCGCTTCGTAATTTCGGTGAATACGTTCACCGCCGCCACCAGCGCGGCGATCAGCGCCGGCAGCGGCACAAATTCAAAGATCTTCATGTACGTCCTCTCTTTCCCGGCTCTTGCCGAAAATAAATCCGTCGTTGTGTTCAAAGATGTTTCCCGCGGTCTTGAGCATTGCAACACCCAAAATCGCATCGATCGCCGACTGAGACAGCTCCACCACCGGGAACGGCTGGCCGAACTTCACTGTCGCATAGCCGGCAATCAGATAGCTGATCGTCACCCAGCAAATCGCCGCGATCGGAATGATCACGTAGAGCCATTTTGTTACGCTCAACAAAATGCTTTTCTTCTTCCGTGTCTTCATGCGCCGCCTCCAGTCTCATACTCGGCCAGGATCGACCGCTCGATCTCCTTCTGCGCCTCCTCGGCGTTTTGGAACTCCTCCCAGGCGTCCTCCAGCTCCCCGTTGGGCGGCGGCTTAATCAATGCGTGATGCATCCAGAAAAGCAGACGCCCCTCTGCGCGGCGCCGCCGTTGCTCGGCCTCGCTGCGCTTTCGCTTGATCTTCAGGCGCTCCTGCCGCTTTGCCTCCGCGCTCACAAGCTTCTTGTCAAAGTAGCGTTTGAGGTAATGCAGCGCCAGCCCGGAGATCAGGAAACTCACCAGCGCACCCGGCACAGCGTTCGCCGCCGCGCGCAAAAACTCACTCATCTGTATCCTCCCCGGCAAGCTCCAGCAATCGGTCCAGTCGGAGCAGCCGATCCAAAATCCGAAAAATGATCCGTTCCATGCCGCTCACCCCTCCATGTATTTCGCTGCCAGCTCAATCCCGCTGACCTCTGCCGTTACCGTGAGCGTGTTGCTTCCAGCCGTCAGCCGCAAAGCCTGTGGCGCTGCGCTCTCGGTCGTCGGCGCGTCCTGTACCCAAATGGATACGGCCCCGGCGTCCGAATAAAACACGTTCCCGCCGGCAATCGTGTCGATTTGCTGCGGCGTGAGCTGGTATACGACCGGCTCGATCGGCAGAATGAAGCGAAATGCCGTGGCGTCGTATTTTGCGTTAAACAGCGTTACGATGTTGTCGCCCTCGTGGTACTCTGGCAAAGCACCAAAAGGCACATACATATGTAGATATTGTGTTGCCGAGCCGATGGTGCCCGCCGTATTGGCGTGCCAATCGTACACGCTGCCGGACACGACAGGAATCAAATTACCGCGGCATTTGTGTATATCGGTGCTGCTTCTGCGCAAATAGCTGCCGTCAAGGTATATTCTGCCATAGAAGCCATTGGCGCCCTTTGAAAAGGCTCTCCAGTCTGTGCCGGTCCGCATCACTCGATCCACCGTCAGCGTACCGTTGACAATATCCAGCGTACCGCCGTACACCGTTCCGGCAGAGACCGGGAATGTTTCGGGATAGTCTGTCGGCGCAACGTACGGCTCCCAATCCGTAGCGGTCGAGCCGCGTTCAAGCTGGATGTAGCAATCCGCGTTGACCTCCACGCCGACGGTCGCGCAGTTGACGTTGATGTAACACGCCGTCGCCTCGGTCAGCGTTACCGTCGTTTGTGTTCTGGTGCTGTTGATCCAGTCAACGCTTGCCGGGGAACCCGTAACTCGTCGGAGCTGGATCACGCAGTTGACGCACGTGCCGACCATCGAAAAAGTGTATGTGCCTGCCGGTAAGTTGATCGCTCTGCTGGACGGAATCGCGGTGCGGTTCGCGCCCGCAGTGGTCGTACCGCTCGCCAAAACCTTGGAATCCACGCACGAAAACGTAACGCCGCCGTTCGTGTACTCCGCCATGTCCTGCACGTCCAGCAGGTTTTTCACGGCCTTTGTCAGCGTTGCCTCCGTCCATCCCGCAATCGGGCACTCGTTGCTATAAGGCGCATAGCTTGTCGCCGTGTCGCCAAGCTCAAGCTGCGGCGTGCACAAGGAGATATCCACATCGTCAATGTCTGCAAACCGATCGCTCGCACGCATGACGGTGAGCCGGATATAGGCCGCGCTCGTGTCCGAAATCGTAAATGTTTTGGTTCGGTTCCCGGTAATTTCGCTGTCGCTGTTCGTCGATCTGTTCCCCAACCAATTTTTCGACGCATCAAAGTAGTTGTAGTTGATCCAGGCTATGTCTTGCGTTTGCTGCTGGTCAATGCTCATCGTGTAGGCCGCGCCCGGCGTGATGGCGATATACGGCGACGTTTGACGGGTGCTATATGCCTCCCAAGTACCATTGTTATATTGGCCGACAGCCCAGCCATCGCTTGGGCAGACGTTTTTCCCGGCTCCACCCGCCCATGGTTTGTCGTAGCCGTGGAGGTCTTGCGTTGGCTCTAAACTGACGATCGCCGCGTTGATCGGCGTCGCCGCCTCCGCGTCGAACGTCGCCACAGCGCCGCTGTACTCCGTGCCCGGCGCGTGTACGACGATCGCGCCGACGTCCAGCGCCCCGGTGCTGCTGAGGTACGGCCTGCCGACGTCCTGCGTCCCGTCGTACAGGATAGCCTCCGTGCGCCGCGTTACCTCGCCGGAAATGATATCCTGCGTGTCCGCTACGCTGCCCACCGCAAGCAGATCAACCGCGCCCGCCGTGTCGCCGCTGGTGGCGGTGATGACCTCCGGCGTGCCGGTTACGGTCCTCACGATGTGGGAGTAATCGTAGCCTCCAACGGTCGGGGTCGTGCCGACCGGCTCGAAAAAGGTCTCGGATACCGTGTCATACCAGCCAATTTCTCCGTCGCTCACACGCTCACACGGAATACCCTTGAATCGCAAGCCGTTAGGCCCTTCTACCTCAACATTCCCAAAGAGTGTACCTCTAAAAGACGCCGCCGAGGTGGTTGTGCTCGTTGTGCCAATGAAGAAATCATTAGGACAGACGAAATCAATCTCTTCCCATGTGCTGTCAATCTCCATTCCGGCGGCGCCGGTCGGTGTGATTGCGACATCGTATCTCTTACCCTTAATCGATTTGCTACTGTATTGCCCGGAGTAATATCGCAGGTATTTGTAATTATCCGAGTTCGTGTACAAAGAATAGTTCGCACCACTTGCCGATCCGCTGTAACTGCCGATTACGTTGCAAGCATTATCTATCTCATATGAGAATCGAAGCGTGTCAGCGCCAGTCAGATGGAAGTCCGGCACCACATAATAGCAGTTGTTATTCATCGACATGGACAAAAGCCGCCTGTATCCGTCGGGCAGCTCGTCGTCGTGCAGACCAATCACGCCGTTATTGCACTTGAGCGCGCCGCTCTCAACCGTGCATTTCCCACGCTGGATTAGTGAGCGAAGCAGGCCCGCCTTGGCGTTTGGAAGCGACAGAGGGCTCACTCCGTCCACTGTAACCACAGCCCCACTGGCGCCTCCGATCACGCCCATGCCGCGCAGCCAGATCAGCCGGTGCAGCAGCGTCCTATCGTTGCGCACAATCATCACTCCTTAAAGCTAAACTGTTTCCCCCAGGCGTCGGCGGTCTCCTTAAAAAAGTAGACGTCGCCGGTGTCGGACTCAACAAGGATACTGCCCTCGGCAAGCTGCGCACCGTTTGCGTTGGTCGGCTTTGTGTCGTCGCTTGCACATGTGCCCTCTCGGTAATACTTAAATTCCCCGTTGGAAAAGCCAACCTGCACCGAATGATTCCAGTAAACCATGTAATCTATACCTCCAAAAAAATTAAATACAGAAACACGCGGGTACGCCAACCGCCGAGTCCGTATATACCCAGCTCGTTCTGCCCGATTGGTCAACACTCACGAAGATTGCGCCCTCGCTGGATACGTAACGGTCCGGCGACCGCGTCCACCAGCTTTTCGCCGTGCCTGCTACCGCCTTTACCCTATCCGCGGCGCTGTTGTGCGCTGTGTACCATGCGTATTGCGTGCCTTCCGCTGTGCCGCCTTTTGCATAGGTTGCCGTGCCGAAAATCTCAACTTCTGCCGGCAGGAAAAGCGTTTCTGCCGTTGTTGCAATGGTCGCGCTGTTTACGCTCGTAGCGGTCCGCACGTTAACGGTCTTGATTCGGTTTTGCGTGATAGTTGGCAGGTATCCGTACAGCGTGCCGCCCATCCAGCTGCGCAGATCAGAGTTGCCCCAGCCGGTGGTTCTGGAGTAGTCTCGCTTCATTACCTGCGTTGTGCCAAAACAGTCAATCATCTGAAACAGCATCGCCGCTTTCCCAGTTGCCGTCGCCACACCGTATGCCGTTGCCGTCGTCAAGTCGTAGTGGTTAAAACCCATCAGCCGCCACGCATACGTCGTCCCGTTCATGCTGACCGTTAATGCGTCGCCCACGCTGAACTGGTAATGCGCGCCGTTGTAGTCCACGTACACGGTTTGCGTTGCACTGGTGATATTTGCGTTATTTGAGATCAGTGCTGGAATATCGTCGCTGCTCCAAAGGGCAGATGCCGTAAGCGCGGCCGATCCGGAGATGTAAGTAACCCCGCTTTTTGGCGCCAGATACGCAGCGTCCGGCGTCGTCAGCTCCAGTCTGCGTCGGACGTAGATCATCCGATCACCCCCACGCGCACGCTCACCGCCGCGCTCGGCTTGGTGTCAGTGTAAAAGGTGATCGTCCCGCTGCCGAGCGCCTGTCCGTACTTGCAAATATTGTTCCACGCTTCCAGCGTTGCCGCGTCCGTCTGCCCTGCCGTCAGATTGAGGTCGAGGATCACGATTTTGCCGGACGCCACGCCCGTAACTGACACCTGCTGCGAGTACGGCGCGCTCGATCCCGTCCACCCGGCGGCGGTCAGGGAAACGGTCGTCTCGGCATGGGTGCTGACCGCTCCGGTCTTACCGTCCACGCTGGATACGGGAGCGGTTTGCAGCGCCGTATCCGCTTTGCCGAGGGAAGTCTGCACCGCGCTGGCAAGTGCACTTTTGGGGATTCCTGTGCTCGGCTTTTGATATGCCGTATCAGCCTTCCCCAGCGAGGTCTGCACGGCGCTTGCAAGGTCGGTTTTCGGGATGCCGGTGCTTGGCTTTTGATACGCGCTGTCCGCGGCGTCCAGGCTTCCCTGCACCCCGTCGGCCAGATCGCTCTTCGGGATCCCGCCGCTCGGCTTGGAATACGTCCCTTTTCCCGCAACAGCCGCATCGACGTAGGCAAATACGTCCTGCTCCTTCCCCGTTGGATCATAGATCTGCTTCGTCATGTCGCCCGCGCCCTGCCCGTCCGTGCCGTTCAGCACGTCAAAGCTCAGCGGATTGCTCGCCGGGTGCGTCGCATCGGTGATCGTGATCCGGTGGCCCCGCGGAATATCCTCCACGCTCACGCTCGGGCTCACGCCGTCCGCGCCCGGCGCACCGTCTGCGCCGTCCTGTCCGTCTTCCCCGTCCCGTCCGTTTGTGCCGTCTTGACCGTCGAACACGTCGAAGGTCAGCGGATTGCTCGCGCCGTGCGTCGCATCGGTGATCGTGATCCGATGGCCTCCGGCAACGTCGCTCACACGGATGGTCGGGCTCACGCCGTCCGACCCGTCTGCGCCCGGCGCGCCGGGCGCACCGTGCAGGCTTTCCAGCCAGTCCTCCAGCGTCCCCTCGTAACCCGCCTTTACCGCCAGCGCATAGGCGCTGATATAGTATTCCGGCGTCAAGGGGCAGCCGTAGGGCCGCTGCGCCGGCGCATACCGCTCTGCAAAATAGCGCACGAACTCGCCGTAGTGCGCGTTATACTCGGCCATGGTGTTCTGATACTTGTCATATTCGCCGTTGGCGTAGTCGATCTTCGCCTCCAGCCACAGCTCGTAAATATCGTCATACGGAGGCTTCACCAGCAGCGTGCGCGTCAGATCGTCCGCTGTATAGTGCAGCTGCTCCGCATCCGCCTCGCTCATCAAAAACACGCACAGCGCGATCCTTCCCTCCAGCGCGTTGAGCCACGCGATCTTCGTCGCCGTAGAAAAGGCGTTCGGCTTGAGCTCGTCCGCCATGGCCACGGCCTCCTGGATTGTCATGCTCTTTTCTCCTTCCTGTCAAAAAGGGCGGGGCGTTCTGCCCCGCCCCCTCTCTCACGCGCCGGTGGAAAGCTTCGTTACCAGTGCGTTATACTTGGTCTTCAGCTCGTTGGCCAGCGTTACCACCGCGTCGAACTCCGCCTTCGTCGGGGCCGATCCCGCCGCGGCCGCACCGTTTTCCGCGCTCACCTGGTACGTGCTCGCCGTCAGACCGTTGAGCTTTTGCGTGCCTCCGACCTCCAGGTCGCCCATTACCTCCAGATTCGTTACTCTCGTCGCGTTGTCCATCTTCGCGCCTCCTTACAGGCTGTTGCCGCCGCTCATGCCGCCGGCCGCCGCGAATCGCCAGTCGTTAAAGGCCGCGTTGAAGCGGCTGCGGCCGCGCCAAACGTTCGCGTCGGTGTTCTCGTCGATCGTCGAGCGTACGGCCAGCTCGATGCGGTCATTCCACACCGCGCCGCCGTAGGTTTCGTTGTACTTGCTGTCCAGCAGCATCCACGGCGCGGTACCGCCCGTGACAAACTGGTTGAGATAGCTCCACACGATCACGTTCCAACGGCCGTACTGGTAGTTGAATGCGTTGTTCGCCGTAACCGGGTCTTTATCCGCGCCGATGGCGGCAAACACGGCCTTCTTCAGATCCGCGTCCTCCGGGATCACGATGGTGTCCGGCGCCACGTCCAGGATCTCGTCGTTGTCGCCGCGGAACAGGTGCATCTTGGTTTCCAGCTTGCCCAGCGCGTCTGCGCTGAATGCGTCGGAGAAGCAGTTGCACTGGTTCGCGCCCTTGACCTTGGCCGTGTGGCCGGTGTGGAACAGGCTCTTCCCGTCCGCCGCCTTCAGGTCGAAGGTCTTTCCGCGGTAGCTCACGGCGTTGTTCCCGTTCAGCGCGCCGCCGAACAGCGCCGCGCCGAACATTTCGCGCGTGCGGCCGTAGCTCGTCATAAAGGCTGCCGGGCGTGCGCGCAGATCCAGCAGCTTGCTGTCCTCGATGATTTCCGCGCTGATGCGGAAGCTGTCCTTCCAGGTGTCGTATACCAGCAGCTTCTTGTAGCCCTCCTGCATTCCGTCCGTCGGATACGCGCCGTTTTCTCCCACGGGGTTAAAACCGCTCATCGCGGTCATCGTGGTCAGCAGGTCGCCGTAGTTTTCGCTCTTTCCCATCAAAAACAGATTTTTGAGCACGCTGGTCTGCTCGAACTGCTCGCCGCGCTGCTCGATAAACATACGGATCGGCGCCTGACAGTTGCCGTATACGCTGTCGTTGAGGCCGCTGCCCTCAGAAAATACAATATTCATTCTCGCTTAACTCCCTTCCCGGTTCGTTCGTCTTTTCTTTTGCCGCTCAGAAGCGGACCCAAACCTTGCCGCCGGCGCCGCTTGCGGCCGCCTCGTCAAAGTCCACGACCTCCGCCACGCCGCTTGTTTTCGTCGCCGTAACCTGCAGGCCGTCGCTGGCGTGCAGCGTTACCTTGTCGCCCTTTTTGATCGCCGCGAAGCTCGCGCTGTTCGTGGTTTCATAGATCACGTCCTTCTCCACGCGGATCACGGGGATAATATCCCCCGCTGCGAGCGCGCTCTCCTTTTCCGCCATGCTGATATACGTCGGCGCGGTCGTTCCCGTGGCGATTGCCAGGTTTCCGCTGCTCTGGACAAGCGCCATGCCCACCTTCGGCGTAATTGCGCTGCACGGCAGATATTCCCACGGGGTTACAGCCCCGTCCTTGCTTTTGGCCGGAATAAACATCTTCCCTTACTTCCTTTCGTTGTACTTGTTGTAGTAGCGTCGGATCTCTTCCTCCGAGGCGTTCGGATTTATCAGCCGGAACATCTGCATCTGATCCTGCGGCACGCTCGCGCTGCCGCTTCCGCGGCTCACGCCCGCGCCGTTGAGATGGTCCTTGCTGCGCGCCAGCTGCAGCGCCTGCTGCTTTGCCGCCTCCGCCCGCCGCGCGGCAAGCCGGTCGTAGTTGGCCAGCTTATAAGCATCGACGAAGCTGTTGCCGCGCCGGACGTAATCGTAGAACTCCTTGGCGTTGTCCATGCGCAGCAGATCCTCCACGCGCTCCAGCTTCGCCTCAGGATCCAGCTCGTTGATCTCCTTGATCTCCGCCTCAGCTCTCGCCTGCGCCGCAGCAAGCTCGTTCGCTCGCTTGGCCTCCTCGCTCGCGCGGATCACCTCGTTTGCCCGCTGTACGATCGGGTTCTCGCTGATCGCCCGTTCGAGCGTCTCCCGGCTCAGCTTCCCGCTTTGCAGCTCCTGCTCCATCTTTTCCTCGTCATAGGATCGCTTCCAGCTCCGGAACTCCTCCATCGTCGTGATCGGCTTCCCTGTGAGCGAATCGGTCAGTCCCGCCGAGGCGAAAAACTCCTTCATCGCCTCGTCGTGGTTTTTCCGCTCCTCCGCTCTTGCGGCGGTTACCGCGCGGTCGATTGCCTCCTGCTGCTCGCGCCTGCGCCTCGCTGCGGCCTGTTCACGCCTCTCCTGCGCACTCTGCTGCGGTGCAGGCTCGGCGGTGTCCTGCTCGTTTTCGCCTCTCTCCGCGCCGTCTGCGCCCTCCTGCGCTGCCTCAGCGCCGTCTTCGCCTTGCTCCTGCGCAGCGGCTTGCGTCTGCATCACCGCCTCGCCGGTTTCCCCCGGCTGCTGCAATGCCTCGCCGCCTTCCCCCTGCGGCGCTCCCTGTCCGCCGGCGTCCTCGGCCGGCCGCTCAAGGCCAAAGGCCTCAAAGATCTGATCCTCATGCATTTCAGGCATATCTTTCTCCTGCGGCCCTTCGGCCGCTGCCATTTTCCCGCTCTTGGCGTGCGATATGTGTTCGCGTCATTTTCCCGCGTTGACATGCGACCCGTCTTGCTTTGCGGCTCTTACTTTTTGCCGCTGCGCAGGTCGCTGCCGGTCTTCACCGTGCCCTTCTTCTGCGGCACGGTCTGCTTCGGCGCCTGCACCACCTGCGTGCCGGTGTTCTGGATCTTGCCGGCATATGCGTTCGTCTCCATCGTTCCCCCTCCTTTCCTGTGGATTTCTTATCGTCTCGCCTCACGGCGCTGCGACCATCCCCATATCCCGCGCCGCGTCCTGCTGCGCCTGTTGCTCGATCCGGGAAACCAGCTCCGGCGGCACCTGCTCCTCGGCCGCGCCCTGCGACGGCTGCATCTGCTGCATCATTGCCTGCTGCTGCATCTGCATCTGCTGCATCTGCTGCATCTGCTGCATCATCGCCGCCTGCTCCTGCTCGCGCTGCAGGCGATCCTCCAGATACTTCTTCGTTTCTGCCGCGCCCGGATAGTGCAGCATCTCCATTTTTCCCCAGAACAGGATCAGCGTCTCCGTGCTCTTCGGATCGCCGAATGCCCCGCTCTCTAGATTCATCCTCGTCTCCTGCCACATGGCCTCGCGGTTGCTCTCCAGCGGTGCGCTCGTGTCTGTGGAAAAAAGAAACTGATCGTTCCACCACCAGGCTCCGTCCCCGTCCCGCTCCAGGAAGTCGTAGCGGCTGATCTCCTCGTGCATCGTCTCGCCCTTATAATCCTGATAGCTCACCGGCCGCGGCTCGTCGGAGTAGGCGAGGAAAAACTTGAACATCAGCTCAAACAGATGCGCGTACGCCGCGTTTTTCATTACGCGTTTGCTCTCCAGCCGTCCCGCCGCCTGCGCCGCGGAAAACTCCTTGGCTTTTCCGCTCGTTGCGGTCGTGTCCTTCCGGCCCTGGAAGCTGTCCGTAATGCCCAGCGTCTGCCGCGCCTCCTCGTACACCACCGAACGGTAGGCCATCTCGTACTGCAGATTCCCGGTAAAATCGTGCACCTGGATCAATGCGGCGTCCTGCGCGTTGCCCACATACATCAGCTCGCTGTCTTCCGGGTCAAATCGGATGTCCGCACGATCCGGCGCACTGATGCGCGTCCCCGCCTTGACGATGCGGTCAATGATCTTTTGGCTCAGGCGGTTGTACGTATTCTGCTGGTCCTCGATCACGTCCGCGTCGGAATTTCCCAGCAGCTTGCCGTACACGCTCACGCTCTTTTGCAGCACGATCGGGAAAACGTCCGGCTTGTAGAACGGGATCTGCGTCGGCGTCATGACGGCGTTGCCGTCCTCGTCGAATCCCGCCCGCTCGCCGGGGATCTCCAGTCCCGCCGCGGTCGTAAACGGCACCATGATCTGCTCGCTTTCTTGCGGCCTGCTCTCAAACTTCCTTCCGCCGCAGTACGGGCAGGCCCCGCCGTCGTAGCGCTCCTGCTCCACGGCTGCCACGGGGAGCTGCTCCAGCGCTCCGGCCGCGCCGCCCAGCACGCCCAGCGCTGCCGCGATCCTCTGTCCCGCCGCGGCCTCGTCCGTCTCGCTCTCCGGCGCCTGTGCCACGGCGGCGCGGTTGCTGATGACCTGCCCCGGCAGCGGTTTCACCCTGCCGCATTTTGCGCACACCGGCTGTCTCCGTGCCTGATAATCCTCCAGATCCTCCAGCACCGTGTCGTTGCACCAAACGTAGCGATCATATCCGCCGTTTTCTCCGCGCGCATAGCCCACGTACAGCGTTACGGCGTCCTCCTGGCGCGCCGCCTCCGTGCCGCGTACCTCCGGCTCGCTCTCGCTCTCCCGGCTCACGTCCTTGCCGTACCGGCGGCGTACCGCCTCCTTGGTCGTTGGATACTTCGTGATCCACCAGTCCATATCCTCGATCGCCGTGTAGACGCCCGGCTGCGGCGCGAATTGTTTCGGGTGCAGCAGCTGCACCTCGATCTCGCCCACGGTCTCGTGCGTGCGCCTGCGGTTGTCCCAGTCCACCATCCAGCCCGCCGCACCCTGCAGCGGCACGGTGCGCTCAGCCATGTCGTTCATCTCTTCAAACGGCAGGCGGTCCAGCTCGTTGCGCAGCCAGTGCTCGATCTTCGCCGCGAGGGCCTCGTCTCCCGCCCGGCGCGGCGTAACCTTCGGCTGCGGGATGCTGGACGAGACGCAGCTCTCGATGTTCTCAAAAATCAAATTGCGCACGTGGCTCGTCTTCTTCCTGCTGCCGTCGCGTTTCACGTCGCCGCGCACGAGCGGCTTGATCTCCCGCTCCCCGGCATACAGCTTTTCGCGGTGGTCCATCGCCGCCTCAAGCTGCCCGTATTCCCGCTCGCTCTGCGCAAGTCTCTCCTGCCACAGCGCCAGCTTTCCGTCTTTTTTCTGCATGTTCGGCCTCCTCCGTCGTTATCGCTTCGGCTCGCCCCAGGTCTGCAGCAGCATTGCCCGCTGCTCCCTCGTGGCCCGCTCGTAGTCCTCCCATTGATCCTTCGTCCACTCAACGCCCGCCGGCTCTGTTTTCGCCACGCGCGTCTCCTGCTGCGTGCGTACGTGCCAGGCGATCGCCGCCGCCATTACCAGGTCGTCGTGCTCTCCCTCAGCCGCCGCGGGCCGCTCCGTCTCGTCGCGCACGAAGGTCAGCATCTCGCGCAGCAGATCCGCGCTTGCGATCAGCTCCGGCGTCAGCCTCGCGACCGTCTGCAGCCCCGCCAGCATCAGCGGCCTTGTCCGCGCGTCGGTCCGCCAGCCGAACTTCTTCACGTTCAACGCCCGCGTAACGTCGTCGGGCTTCTCCCGCACGTACAGCCTCGGATAGCCCCACTCCTCCAGCTTGCGCTCCGGATAGGTGGAAAAGTTGATCTCCACGCCGATCAGCGCGCCGCCGAAGTAGTGTCCCAGGCAGTAAAGCTGCTGCGCGAAGTATAGCTCACTCCCGCCGTCGTAGAGCAGCTGCGCGCGCTGCGCGCCGTCCACGTTGTCGACCGCAACCGCCGCGAAGCGATCGCTGCCGTCTCCGGCCGTGTCGGCGCCGATCACGTAGGGGCGCCCCTCCTTCGGCCGCTCCCAGAGCAGCACCTCGCCGTCCGGGTCGTCCTGCCACCGCCAGTCCGTCGGCCGCAGATCCGCGCCCTCGCCAAAGACGAAGCGCCCCCGTGCAATGGCCGGCGGCGCAGCCTGCAGCCGCAGCAGCACGTTCGCATTGTCAAAGTACGGCCGTCCGCTCATCAAAAACGCCTCTTCCGGACAGCTCGGATATTCCTGGCGGAATTTCTCCTCGTCGCCGCGCAGGTTGCTTGCGATGCACCAGCGCCGCCAGGATAGCTGTTCGTCGTCCAGGCCGTAGGCCTCGCGCAGCCTTTCCTCCTCCGCGGTCCATTCCGTCCCCGGCGGCACCGCCTTGCGGTAGCCCGGCTCCTCAAACCATGGAAAAAACACCGGCCGAAAGCCGTTTCTCCCGCTCACCGCGTCGTCCCAAAATGTTTTGAACGCGTTGAAGCCGTTCGGCGTAGTCTCGATCACCACCGCCGTGTCCCTGTCGTCCGGCACGGCCTGCAGCAATCCGTCCAGCGTCTCGTTCATCCGCGGCCAGAACGCCGCCTCGCTCGCGTGCACGTTGGTCAGCGTGTCGCTTCGGCCAATGCCCTTTCCCCCCGCCGTTACGCAGCGGATCGAGCTCATCAACCCGGGATTCCTCGCCTTTTCTCCCTCGTCCTTCGTCGGATTTTCAAAAACGATCTCCTGCGCGTTGCTGCTCTTGCGCATTGGCCTCAGCGCCTCCGGCAGGTGATCGAAAAACAATTTGTTCATGCGGAACAGGTTCGCCGTCGCGTCCTCCACGTGCGCAATGATCATCGTGCGCACCATCGGCCGCGTCGCAGCGTCCTGAAAAAAGCAGGCCTCGATGATCGTTGAGAAGCCCAGTTGCCGCGCCTTGAGCACCACGATCCGCACGGGCCGTCCCGCCGCGTGCTCTTCCCGCATGACCTCCAGCAGCCTCTCCTGAGCCGGCTTGAGCCGCAGCCGCGTCAGCTTCGACCGCTTATCCCGGATCCACAAAAAGCGCTCGATGTAAAAGCGCGGATCTTTGATTTTTTGCAGCAGCTCCGCCGTCAATACGTCCGCCCTCCTCCGAGCGCGGAAAGCAGCTCCTCCAGCGTCCCGCCGCGCTCTGTTCTCGCCGGCGCGTCATAGCCCAAGAGCTTACTCAGCTGCTCGATGGCCTTGGCCGCTCCCCGCGCGTCGAACCGCCACTCTCCGCTATTGACCCACGCCTTGCTCTCGCTGTCCCATATCTGTACCGGCTCGGCGCTCATGCACCTGCGGTAGATCTCCAGCATCTTGAGCACCAGCGTCTCTCTGGACACGTCCATGTCCTCCACGCTCTCGCGGATCAGCGCTGCGCGGTAGGCCCGCACACGCGCATCCCGCAGCAGACGCGAGGCCTGCACCGCCGCGCTGGCGCCTTTCGCCCCGGGCTTGTACCCTGCGCGGATCGCGGCCTGCGTCCCGTTTAGGTCAACGACGTACTCGCGCGCGAATCGCGCTTCCCGCTCGTCCAGATACGCCTCAATCTCGCCGGCCGTCATGCGCTCCGCCGCCTGCGCGTCAAACTGCTTCTTGTCCTTTCTGCGTGCCATGCTCCCTCCGCCTTTTTCCCTCCCACCGTCCCACTGCAAGAGGCTCCACCATCCCGCCGCGGCGTCCTTCTTTGCGCCGAAGGCGGCGCCCGCCGCTCCGGGTGCTCCTCTTTTTGCTCTGTCTTCATCATAATCCGGGTCGACCGTCTGAAATCACGGACTTTAAAAACCAATTTTCCCTCACAGCGCAAGGGAAAATCGGTATTCTGCCACCCCGCCCCATGAAAAGCAGGGGCACGGAAGCCGCACGCGCAGCGCAATCCGTGCCCCTTGAAAGGAGGGTACCGATCATGCGGCCTCGGTACCACGGCCGCAAGAGACCCGCCGGCTACTCGCCGTCGCGTCCCGTATCTATTTCCGCTTTTTGAACCAGGCCTCGTAAAAGGCTTTCCGCCGCTCGTAGAGCACGCTCTCGCTCACGTGGTGCCGCAGTGCGATCTCTGTTACGCCGCCGCGCGAGCACATCACCTCGCGCAGCGCCTCCTCGTGCTCTCCGCCGCACGTGCGGCACAATCGGTCGATCTTCTCCCGCACCCACTTCGGCTGCTCCCGGTATGTAAGGCAGGTATAGCGCACCAGCCCCTGCTTTTCCTCCGGCAGGCGGACGCCTTGCAGCTTCCGAAAGCTCACTCCCGCCGCACCTCCGTCCCGTCTGCGTCGATCACGCGCTCCTTGTGCCCGCCCACCTTCGGCGGCCGGGGCTTACGGATATAGCGCACGTAGTGGCTGCCCGATCCCTCCTCGTACTTGCCGATCTCCAGCACCGTTGCGCCGGGCGGCGTGTGCAGCTCCCGCGCCCTCGCAACGATCTTTTCGCTCTCGATCACCGGCTGCTTGAGCCCTCTGCTGGCATGCCATTTCTTCGCGTCCGGCCTATCCCGCCGCGCCTGCGCGACAAAGTAGGCGGCGATCGCCGTGTAATCGTCCTGTTCACGCAAGGGCTTCACGTCCGCCGTCCCGTTTCCCCAGATGTCGGCAAGCGTCCGCTCCCCGATCCGCGCACCCAGGATTTCCCCATGCTCTCCGCGCTCGATCTCAATTCCCTCTGTCGAGATCACCGCATGATGGTGCAGGCGCACCAGCTCACCGGTTTCTGGATCTGTGTTGCTCGTCATCCACACGCCGCGCAGCTTCACGCCCCGCGCCTTCAGCTCCCGCCGCATACGCTTCCACCAGCGGCCGCCCTCGCGCTCTGCCGCGTCGAAGTCCTCGCCCACCTTGCCGATGTTCTCTTCGTCGTAGGTCAGCGTCAGCAGCAGATCCCCGTGGGACCAGTTACAGTTTATGGTCCTCGCCAGCCGCTTCACGGCGTCGCGCAGGTTGGCGTCCAGCTTTTTCGCGCTGCTCGCGCCCTTCCGCCTCTCCTGCCTCGGCTTTCGCCGCCCCACGTAAAACTGGCTTTTTTCGATCACCTTTCCGCTCCGTATCGTCCGGATCATCCAATATCCCCCCTCCATCGTCGTCGACTCCTCCTTCGTACTTCTCTCGCCGATCACCCCCGCGCGCGCACGTTCTCTGTCCCGTCCCGCGCACCCGCGCAGCGTCCGCGCGACCGCCTTAGCTTTTCTTTCTGCGCTCGGATCAGGGGGCGCGTTTTCTCACTGCGCCGCCCGATGGCTCTAAACTTAGGCCTTTAAGAGCCCCGCAATTACGCGCGCACGCGTAATTATAATAGTCAAAAAGCGCAGGCACTTTTTGAAATAGGCTTCACTCCGCTCATCGCACGCCTCGGCGCATCCCGGCCAAGGCGCACGTTCGCTCCGCGCAAAGTGTATTTTCCGACGCACATGTCGCCGGAAAATACGATGCAGATTCTTTCGCGGCTCCGGCCGCGAAACTCTGCGAGGCCCTGTGAAGTTCCGTCCCGCGTCCGCTCTCCGGGCGCAGGACGCAGCCTCACGACTGCGTTGTTTTAAGTATTTTGAAGCGTTTTCAGCTTCGCCTCGGCCTCCTCGCGTGTGCGAAAGACGGTTTTGCCGAGAAGGTCGATGTCATCTTGTTTGCACGGCCTTTCATACACGAACATTTCTGCCTTTTCGCATAAGTCACAGCACCCCTCGCCATCAATCGAAACCGGACACACGAGATCGCAATCCTTTCCAGCGTCCCACGTTGGCTCAAAAACAGTTTTGCACGGCAGCACCAGCAGGCGGCCTTCGGTGTCTGCTTTTGACAGCACATCTATGTGTTGAAGATTCGGGAAGCGTCTCCTTACGTACTCTCTATAATCGCTGCATTTCGCCACCTCCTCCGGCTCCAGCCCAGTGTCTTCGTAGACAGCAAGGCGGTTGATCGCGTCTTGTTCCGAGCAACAACTGCGCAGACCCGCATCTCTGCCATCATTTGGAACAAATGTCAGTCTCTCCATCACTTCTCTCCTTTTCCTATCTCAGGTCGATCCGCACTCCGCCGGCAGGGCAAAAGCCCTGCCGGCTTTTTTCAGCTCAGATCATTTCTCCCTTTTTCATCGCCCCGCCTGTCCCGCTGACACACAAGTGCGCTTCTCTTTCGCCATCGGCGCACCGTATCCGCGTGCACCCCCAGCGTTTTTGCGATCCTTCTGTCGCTCCATCCCTCTTCGTACAGTTCCCGCGCCCTGCTCTGATCCAGCCTTTTGTATTCCCTCCGCCCCGGCGTCTTGGATTTCTCCCGCCTCGGCGTCTCGCAGCTCCCCCGTTTTGCTTTTTTCCTCGCACGTACGGTGCATCCCTTGCCGACGGGGCACGGTCGACGCCGACCGGTGATGTACAGATAGTCGCAGCTCTTTCCGCCGTAGGTATCCCCAAGATACGCGCAGCCCTTGCAATAAGTACCCAGCTCACTCATTCTTGGCGTCCTCCGGCCCCAGCGCGCGGCCCAGCTCAATGCCGTCATTCCACGCCTGCTCCACGTCGTCCCAGTCGTAGGCCCCGCCGTCGTCGCACATCACCGCAATGACGAATCCCGCCCCGGTCCCGATCACCAGCCCAATCAAAAGCATTGTGATGCTCATTTGATAATTCCTCGCTTTCCGCCCGGCCACGCCAGGCACTCCTTTGTCCCTTTGAAGTGCGACCAGGAAACCGGCAGCACATAGCAGATCCTGTTCAGTTCTCTGGTCAGCTCCGCACGGTAACAGAGCTTCGGACACTCCGGTGCCCAATCCGCGCAATGCGTTGCATCGTGATTCATCACCCGCGCTCCTGATATCTCCTCTGCTTGATCCGCCGCACCTCTCGATAATCCGCCGCCGCACCGACACGCTTTTTGCGCTCGGCGCGGTCGGCGCGCACGCGGATCATGTGTTCCTTCCACTTCTCACAGGTCTCCTCGTTCTGGCAGCCCGGCTTCCGCCTCGGGCAGTCCTTCCCGCACGGCCTTTCGGTCATTCGTCCTCCGCCTCCTCGTCGTCATCGCGCAGCAGGTCCCGGTTGTTCCGGATCACCTCCAGCATGGCGTCTGAATAGATGTTGTGCGCAAACAGCGCCAGATCTCTGGCGTCGCACTGGTAATAGCACGTGGCCACCTCGCCGCCCGGCAGCATCGCGCACAGACAGAGCCGCTCCGGCTGCATCTCCACGATCCCACGCAGCGTTTTTTCCAGCCACTGTGCATATGGCGCTTCCCGAATGTCCACTTACAGTTCCTCCGCCGCTCTGTGAGCCTCTGCAGCCATTAAAGCGTAGGTCATGCACACGCCGATCATGGCGTTGCCCAGCTGCCGCAGCTCGACGTGGATCTCATCCTCATTGCGCTCCTTCACCGCGCCCCAGAGATCCTTGAGTAGCTCGTCCGCGCTCTTGGCTTCCTTCTTCGCCTGCTCGTTCAGCTCTGTCAGGCGGGCCCAGGCCTCGTGCGCGCTGGCGTAATCACGCCCCATGCGCGTCTTCTCGGTCTGCCGCATTTTCTGCACCGCGCCGAGCAGCTCCGCGCTCGCGCTGTTTTCCGTCAAAAGGTCCATCATTCTTCTCCTTTCTTATCGCGGTTGATTCGCTGCTCCAGCCGCTCCAGCTTGTATATCTCCTGTTCCGTTGGATCTCCGAAGATCAGCGCCATCTGATTGAGCATGATTCCGACGTCGGCCATCTCCTCCAGCACTGCGAAACGCAGCAGTGCCGCCGCATCGCAGTCCAGATCTCCGTTTTGAAACCGCAGGTATTTGCACAGGGCCTTTATCAACTCGCTCATCTCCTCGATGGCCATGCCGATCTGAGCCCGCTCACCCCACGTTTCGAGTGCCGCCTCCGGGATCGCGCCTTCGCGCTCTGCCGTCATTTTGTCTGTCATGTTTTTCTCCTTTCGCTATTTCCTGGCGCGGCCTCACGCCGCGCCTTTTCTCCTTCTCTTTTTCTTCCCGCTCATCAGCTCCTCGGCAAGTCCCGCCGCCTCGGCCTCGCGGAATTCTTCTTCTCGCACCTGCCGGAACGCCGGCGTCAGGACCTCTTTTTCCCAGCGGTTCACGAACGCGCGCACCTTCTTCGGGATGTGCAGCTGCTTCCCATTCGCGTATTCGTTCCCGTATCCGTGCAGCTGCACCTCCTTCCAGGTTTTCCCGGTCGTGTCGATGTTCAGCGTGAACCAGCTCCGGTCTTTTCTGCGCGCGTGCCGGATGAACACGATCAGCTCGCCGTGTAGATGCGTCTGGCCGTAGCCTCCCACGCAGTGGTGCAGCGTGCGCCCCTCCGCTACCAGCTCGCCGTTGTCCCTCGGCAGCACCGCGCAGATCACCCCGTCGCTCCACTCCAGCGCGCGCCACTTTTCGCGTACCGTCTCGAATTCCGCGCGGCGTTCCTCCGCCTGTTTCGCCCGCTCGATCTCGGCAAGCCGGTCGTGCGCGGCGCGCAGGTTCGGCGGCCACAGCTCGTCCTCCGTCGGCTCGGCCACCACACGGTTCAGCATGATCCGATAGTCCATCATCAGCTCCAGGCTTTCGCGTCCGCCGAGGCGGTGCTTCCGCCGCTGCTTTTCGAGGTATCGGTCGAAGTCTCCCAGGAACCATTCCCAGCCCTCCTCGCCGACGTAGCTGATAAACTCCTCCAGTTTTTCCTCTGTGTAGACCTGTGCCATGCGGTTCAGCTCCGTCGCGTCGCCGCGCCGGATACCGCCATAGTCCACGAAGTTCCACCACAGCAGCGTCATCTGCTGGCTCCATTTCCATTTTCGGCCCTGCTTTACCTCCTCCCGCGTCATGAACAGCATGTCCATCGGCTTCGCGTAGTCCCAGTGTGCCATCCAATCCAGATCCTCCGGGCATTCCAGCTTCCCGTTGTAGTTCTGACGTGCGTTCAGCTCGTCGCCGATAAAGCTGTCGATCGTCTCGACCCACCCGGCCTTCACCAGGTTCTCGATCGTCGCGTGCTCCCGCCAAAAGCGCAGGTATAAGTACGGGTACGCCCCGCCGCCTTTCACGTAATCGGCCAGCCCGGTCTTCTCGCCCGTCTGCCCCAGCTGCTCCGGCACGTCTGGGCAGATCCATCCGCCGACCGCCGTGTGGTTGATCGATCCGTAGTCGTAGTAGCGGTACTGCAGCGGATCCGCCGCGGTCTTCTGCCTCTCCCACTTCTCCAGTGGGTATAGCTTTCCGCTAACGTCGAAGCCACAGTGCTTGTACAGCTTTAGCTTCCCGTCTTTGTCTATCACCACCGCGTGCGTCGGCGCGCAGCTCTCCTTCTCGTCTCCCTTTGGGGAAAACCACCGCGTCAGCAGCCAGTAGACTACCGCGGTGTACGCTCCCACGTTCTCCACGCTCGCCGCCATGATCTGCCAGGTGCGTCCGTTCCGCAGCTTCCGCGCCGGCAGCGCCATCAGTTCCTTCTCGCACCACGGGCAGGCGACCTCGTCGCCCTCCCGGCTCATCAGCGTCTCGTCCGCCGGCGTGTCATCCGTCGGCACGCCGGGAAAGCTGTTTCCGTCATAGTCCACGTACATCCGGATCCCGTCGCCCAGCCACGCGGAGAACCATTCCTCGCCGCAGTGCGAGCATTTGCACCGCGCGGCCCACTTCGGCCTCGGCTCCTCGGTCTGGTACAGCGGCCAGCCGATCTCACCGTCCTCCGGGATGTACTGCGCACGCTTATATGTCAGCAGATGCAGCCCGAGTTGCCGGTCCAGCTTCTTCGCGGCCCACCGCATCATCTCCTCGCGCGGCTCCACAGGCAGCATTGATAGAATGCTCTCCATCACGCCGCCCCCTTAAAAGAAGCTGTCCAGCGACACCAGCGTGTCGTCAGCAGCCTTCGGCGCCTCCCGCTGTGCCTGCAGGCCGAAGTGTTCGCGGATGATCCGGTCCGCGTCCTTCGGGATGCAGCACCCGCCGTGCTTTCTCGCGTGCTCGCGGATCTTGCTCTCGCAATGCTTCAGGGCGTCCTTGTCCGCCTGCAGATCCTCGATCACGATAGCGGAGAGCGCCGGCGCGTCGCGCAGCATGTCCTTGAGCTGTTCGCCCACCATCCATACCGGGCCCTCCGCCGCCGGCCGCAGCTTGGTGATGGCGTCCAGCGCATCCTGCAGTCTCTCACTCATCGCCGAACTCCTTTCTCCATGCCTCGATCTGCTGACGGATCGCGCTGCGCAGCGCAGGCTTTCGCTCCTCGTCCACGTTGGGGAAGGCTTGCTTCACGGCCAGATACGCCTCCTGCCAAGCCCCGAAGCGCAGCTGGAACACCGTCAGCTCCTTTCCGCTCATGGCCAGCTTTTTCCGCAGCGCCTCTGCCTCCGCCGCGGCGTCGGCTTTCGCCTGCTCCAATGCGGCGCGCAGGTTTTCCGCCTCCTCGCGCAGCTCCTTCGCGCGCTCGTCCGCTTTTCCCTCTGCGCTCTTTGCCTTCTCTTCCGCGGCCTTCACCTTTTCCTTCGCCTTGGCCAGCTTGTCCTCCGCAGCTTTCACCTTCTCGTTCCACTCGGCTTCCGCCGCTGTGCGGGCCTCTTCCGCCGCCTTCTTCACGGCTTCCTCGTCCACCTGCACCGCCACGTCGATCGGCCGGGCTTCCAGCTCCTTGATCCGGCGTTCCGCCGCGTTTGCTCGCTCGTTTTCTTTCTCCGCGCTCTCTCGCAGCATCCGGACTTGTCCCTCGGCAGTCTTCGCCGCCTCGCGTGCCGCGTCCCGCTCGCGGATCACGGCCTTCAGCTCCTGCGTGGTCATGTCGTCCACCGCGTGTGTTTCTACGAACTCCTCACGCTCCGGTGCGGGCAGCGCCAGCAGTGCCAAAGCCTTGGAATAGGTCAAATTCCCAAACGTTTGGGAATTTGAAACCCCGGTTCCGAACAGGCTTCCCTGCTCCTCTCCGTACTCCCGATAGAGCCTCATGAAGTTGTTTGCTGTGCTCTGGGAGTAGCCGGTGTTCTGCTCGATCCACGGCAAAAACTCTCCGTGCTCCAGCATCTCCTTCACCTCGCACATCCGCCGCCCGATCTCGATGATACTGCCGAGCATGCTCGCCGTCAGCGCGCGGATCTCCGCCGCCACGATCTCCGGCGTCCTGTTCTTCGTCATCTCATTCATACTTGTCTTTTTCTTTCTGCCGTGCTATAATCAGCGCAGCAGAAATACTCCTTTCGTCAGTTTTTTCTGCCGGGCCTGACCCTCTGCCAAGGGTCAGGCCCTTTTTTGCAGCGATTACCCATTGCTCTCTCTCCACTTGACGTCTGTGGTATACGTCCCCATCGCCACGGCCTGCGCGTGGCTGTCCACGAACAGATCTATGCTTTTGCCGGTTACGCCGGTGTCCTCGGCGATATAGATCACGCCGTTGATCATCACCTCGCTGCCCAGCGGGATCACGTCCGGGTCCACCGCCACGGTGCGCCCCTCGGCGGCCAGTGTTCCGGTCGCCGTGATGCCGTCCGACTTGCCGCAGCAATATGCGCACGGGCAGTAGTGGTAAATGCGGAACTCTCCCGCGTCGTGCCAGGCGGGCTTGTCCGCCGTCGCACTCTCTTCCGCCGCCTCACAGACCAGCTCCACGGTCAGCGGCCGCGCTTCCAGCTCCTCAATGCGCGATCGCTGCGCGCCGATCATCCTCTCCGCGGCCTGCAGGCGGACGTATGTGCCAAGCAGCAGGGCCGCGGATATCAGCGCCGCCGCTGCAAGCAGCAGATCACGCATCCACTTCCGCGCCTCGTCCTTCTTCATCTGCAGCTCCTTTCCGCATCATTCGTGCTTCCTGTTTATATCGCTCCCGGATCATCCTCTTGATCCGCACCTGCTCGGCGTCCTCCTCGCGCTGCTTGCGCTCGCACGGCGGGCAGAGGATCTCACGCCCGCCCTGGAACATCTTGCCGCACCGCGCGCAGATGTTGTTCAGCAGCGGCTTCTTCCGCTCCACCTCGATCCCCGCAGCCACTTCGCCCCAGCGTACGCCCCAAAACTTTGCCGCGGCCACCGTTGCCTGTTCAAAGTTCGCCGCCCGCACGATGGCCACACCGTGCCCCTCGTGGCGCAGAAACCACACTTGCTCTTTACTCACCGCCATCGTCGTCAACGCCTCCCTTCTCTTCCTTCCCGCCGACCTCATACTCGGCTCCGTAGCGCCGCCGGTTGCACATCCGGCAGGTGATCTTCATGTTCGCCTCTTTTCTTACCACGCGCACCGTCGCGTTCGCGCCGAGCTTGTCCGCGCAGGGCTTGCAGAGCATCATCGTCTTCTTCGGCATCTCAGGCACCTTCTTCCAGATAATTCCTTCCGAACTCCCATCGGAAGTCCTCCACGCTCCAGCCCTGCTCGTCCATCGCCAGTCGCTGGCCGTACTCGTGCAGCTTCTGTGCCGTCTCCGGATTGCGGTGCACGGCCTCCGGCCCGTTCTCGTGGCAGCGTCCATGGCACAGGTACACCCACAGCCCGTACTGCTCGCTCTTCTTTCGGTTTGCTCCGCCGAAGATGTGGTGCTTGTCCAGCGGATCCCCGCAGCCGTTCCTGCCGCACAGCCAGCACGCCCGCGGCATCTCTCGCTTGACTTTCTTGGGCATTTGTCTTGATCCTCCTTATCTCGTTCCGACATTTGTTCCGACCTCTTCTGTCACACCGTCGCACCATGCCGATTCCCGCGGCTTATTGCCGCGCCAATCGGGGCGCTTCCTCGCCGCGTCCCTCGCTTAATCCGCCACCGGCGGCGCTTCGGGTGCGGCCTCCTTCGCAGTAAACACGGCGCGCCCGCGGTACAGCTCGTTGCACACCGTCAGCTTGATCCACGTCGCCAGCTTGCGCTTTTGCTCCGGGCTCAGCGTGTCCACGTTCACTTCCTCCCCGTTCACGGTTACGTACGCCTCCACCCGGATCGGCTCCCTCTGCTTCGCCACGGTCGCACCTCCTTTCCCTCAGCCTATGGCCTCTAAAGATTGTCCTATGCTTGTATCGTATTACGATACAAGCTCAGCAAAAAAAATCTCAGTTGGATTACTGATGTTCAGCTTCTCTACCATAGCTGACATCTCAGCACTGTCAAAAATTCCTTTCTTCATCTTTGCATAGAAGGTTTTTTCAGTCATTCCAAGCTCTTCTGCGAGCTTTCTCTGGCTGAATCCGCGTTCCATGATAACGCCTTTTAGCTTATTCGTGTCGATCACTGTACTCACCTCCCCACCCCAAAAGTTTCTTAGTACGATACAAACATAGCACACCGATCTTATCGTGTCAAGATATTTATTTCGCAAAAAGAGAAAAATTTGTTGCGCATTAAGAAATTTATGTTATAATGCCCTCGAAAGGCGGTGATAAAATGCCGATTAGCGATATGCTAAAAGCTCGTCGAGCAGAGCTCGACCTTACTTTGGAAGACGTTGCCAAGATCGTCGGCGTCACTCGTGCAACCATACAAAAATATGAAAATGGCATCATCTCCAATATCCCATCCGACAAGATTGAAGCCTTGGCAAAAGCCCTTAAAACCACGCCATCTTACCTGATGGGTTGGGATAACGATCTCCCTGATAATATCCTTCCCATGCCGCACACTCGGCGCGTCCCTCGCCTCGGCACGATCGCCTGCGGCACGCCCATCACCGCCGAGGAAAACTTTGACGGTTATGATGAGGTGCCCGACTGGGTGCACTGCGACTTCACCCTCACCTGCAAGGGCGACAGCATGATCAACGCCCGCATCTATGACGGGGATATCGTCTGCATCCGCCGCCAGGATACGGTTGAGACCGGCGAGATCGCCGCCGTCCTGATCGACAACGAGGCCACGCTCAAGCGCGTCCGCCTCTTTGACGATCACATCGTCCTGGAAGCGGAGAATCCCACCTTCCGCCCCCTTGTCTACTGGGGCGAAGAGATGTCCAACGTCCGCATCCTCGGCAAGGCCACACACTTCATCAGCACGGTCAGATAATATATTTATGAAAGCAACGAGGGTCTAATATGACTTGGGCTGAATATCGTTTATCTGCTATTGAAAGTGCCTCGCTCTATTACGATTACTTAAAGAACTCCAAAAAAGGAATTTCAGAGTCCGGTGTTTCCGGAGTTTCGGTCAGCAATTCCGGAGAGGTTACGCTGATTCTCTCCTCAAAACTATTCTCCACAGATGAAATCCAGCTTCGTATCCGAGGGGAATTGTACCCGCCGGGTAGTTTTATCGTGCGTTTTTACGACCGGCTGAAAAATAAGCTGCTGCTCAAGCCGAATAGACTTCTGCTTTCTCTCTTCCACGAAGCCATTCCCGCCGAGATTGCCGTGATATCCGACCTCACCTTTCTCGTCAAACGTGTGCGCGACTGGTACGAGCAGCATGATCGCCGGCTCAGCCTCCCTTCATCTCCGCCGTCTCTGTCTCCTGATATGCCGTCTCTCCGTTCAAATCCATCTGTCGAGCAATCAGCCGCTTTTTATGGGATATTTCAATCCCCTCTTTGCTATGTTTGGGGAGCTCCCGGCACCGGCAAAACGCAGTTTGTTCTTGCCCGCGCCGTTCTGGCATATTGCAAGGCCGGTATTCAGATTCTCATTACCGCACCAACGAACAACGCGGTCGAGCAGACGCTCAGGGGCGTGCTTGCCGTTCTGAAAGAAGCCGACGTCCCTTTAGAGCAAGTTCTCCGGCTCGGTACCCCATCGAAAGAGTTTTACGACGAGTACCCTATGGTATGCGAAAACCGTGCCGCCGAATACAAGCAGGAAAGCCTTGCTGCGCAGATCAGCTTTTACCAGCGCGCCCTCACATTTTTCGACACAGCAGATTGGTTCAACAATGCACAACTCATTCTTTCCCATAGCGATCAAGTCATTCGCCAGTCCACCAGCGCACTGCACGAACTGGATCAGCGGCTGAATGATCTCACGTCCAAGCTGAATTTAAAGAATGCTTCCCTTGCTCCTGTCGTATCCCTCATCAACCAGACGACTGCCGAAAAAACCGGTCTGCTCAATTATCTCAACAAGCCCCGTTCCGCTTTCTCTGCTTGGCTCAGCCGACCGTCTTTGGATCGCGCCCGGCATCGTCTTGCTGAAATAGATCGTGATTTACAGCAAGACGCAGCCGATTATGCCCATACGCTCAGTGAATGCGAGGAGTTCCAGCGGCAAATTGATTCTCTCACCAATCAGCGCAGTAAGATCTCTTCCGAATTGTCAGACGCCTGCAGTGCTCTCCAATGTATTCCGCCCTGTCCGGTTCCCTTAAAATTCTCAGATATTGTCTTCTCGACCTCCTTTGAAACTTTTAAATTTCTGGAAGATGCCCAAACTGCACTGTTAGCTCTAAAGCAGTTACTGAATCAGCAATCTTACCAATACTCTGATATTACAAGAGAAGATGCGATTTCCAACCTTTCGGCCCTTTCTCAGCAGATTGAAATGCTCCAGGCAGAGTCTCCTCTTTCCAATCTGTCCAGCCGTCTCGTCGTTGCCGCAACGGTCGACGCCTGCATTTCGCGTCTTTCCGACACAGAATTTCATCCCGCACACATTTTTTTGGATGAGGCAGCCTATTGCCCGCTGATCAAAGGTACAACGCTTCTCTCTTACAACGTTCCCCTCTCTCTCTTCGGCGATCACATGCAGCTTCCTCCGATCTGCGAAGCTCCCATTGATTCCACACGCGCTTTCGACGATCTAATGCCCGTTTGTCTTTGGGCGCAATCTTCTCTTTTTCTTCCCGATTTGTTCACCAAGCCATTGGAAGAAATTTTCAGCGACTACAAAAGCGCTACTCCTCCCAAATCGGCTAAATTGGAGCGATATGACCTGCTCCACACTTTCCGCTTCGGTGAGTCTTTATCAAAAGTTCTTTCACGCTTCGTCTACGCCAGCGATTTTCACGGCAACCCTGCCGTCGATACTGACATTGTGATTCTTGACGTCCCGAAGCAGCGTTCCGATGACAGCAATACAAATCGCTTCGAGTGCCTTGCGATTAAAAACTTCATAGCTGCCCACTCCACGGACAAATATGCCGCTCTTACTCCTTTCCGAAAGCAACGTGCGCTTTTGTCAAAGTATATCAACCCCAATCTCGTTTTTACGATCCACGGCTCACAAGGCCGCGAATGGGACACCGTCTTTCTCAGTGTTACCGTCACTACAAATCACTGGTTTCTTACGCCCCGTTTGATCAACACCGCAATCAGCCGCGCAAAGAAACGGTTGATTATCGTATGCGATAAAGAATACTGGGCTCGTCAAGAAGATCATATCATTGGTGGTCTGATCTCCGCCGCCGAGTCCAATCCGAGGTTAACTCTTCATGCAAAAAAAGAGCAAACAAATTAAAACAGACCGCGACTTCATCAGCGCCATGCGCACGATGGTTAAGCGCGTACGCGATGGGCTCCCTGCATTGCCTGAGAATCCAACATCTCAAGATCTTGAAATACTTACCGAGTGCATAAATCAGGGATATCTTCTTTCCAGCTATGAGCATAACGGCGAAAAAGTCTTCCGCACAACGGACGGTCTTCCTCATCCAAAGATTATTCCCGGCACCGTTCCCCTCAAAGGGCTTGCATTCATTTCGTTTAAGATCGACTTGAAGTTCTTTATACCAACCCTTATCTCGCTTGCCGCTCTTGTTGTTTCCATCGTTTCTCTATTTAAGTAACGAAAGGAGGCTCGCCATGCCCGAATACAAACTTGCCGCCGCCTATATCCGCGTCAGCACGGAGGATCAGACGGAGCTCTCCCCCGCCTCCCAGCTCACGGAAATTCGCAAGTGGGCCGCGTCGCACGGCTACATTGTCCCGGACGAATTCGTCTACGCGGACGAGGGCATCACCGGCCGCAAGGTCGTCGGGCGCGACGCCTTCCGTCGCATGATCGGCACGGCCAAGACCAAGCCCAAGCCCTTCGACGCGATCCTGCTCTGGAAATTTTCCCGCTTCGCCCGCAACCGGGACGACGCCGTCATGTATAAGTCCATCCTCCGCAAGCAGCTCGGCATTGAGGTCCTCTCGATCTCCGAGCCGATGGCCGAGGGCAAGATGGGTATCATCACCGAGGCGTTGATCGAAGCCATGGACGAATACTACTCCATCAACCTTGCCGAGGAGGTCAAGCGCGGTATGGAGGAAAAGCACCGCCGCGGCGAGCTGCAGTCCACCCCTGCCTACGGCTACGCCGCCGAGAACAACGTGCTCGTCCCCGTCGAGCCGGAGGCCGCGCACGTCAAAGAGATCTTCCGACGTTACATCGCCGGCGAGGGCACCTTCCAGATCGCCCGCTGGCTCAACGAGCTCGGCGCGCATACGCACCGCGGCAATAAATTTGAAAACCGGACCGTCGAATATATCCTCAACAATCCGGTTTACCTCGGGAAACTCCGCTGGAACCCCGCCGGCCGCACCCGCCGCAAATGGGACGCGCCCGAGATCGTCCTGGTGGACGGAAAGCATGCGCCGCTGATCACGCAAGAAACGTGGGACGCCGCGCAGCGTCAGCTCGCCGCGACCAAGGCTATTTGGCAGTACCACGGTCGCCCCGCCGAAGTCCAGAAGGACTGGCTCTCCGGCCTCGTCCGCTGTTCCTCCTGCGGCTGCACACTGGTCTTCGCCAAGCCTCACTATTGGAAATGCAACGGCTACGTTCACGGCCGCTGCCCCACCGCGCAGCACGTCAGCGATAAGCTGCTCAAAGACGCGATCCTCCGCCGCCTGCAGGCGGACGCCATAGACTGCGGCGACGAAGTAGTATCCGTCTCCGTCGTTCGAGCCTCAGACGGCGGGGAAACGGCTCTCACGGCCCTTCGTTCCGCCCGCGACTCCACCGCCCGCAAGATCGACCGTCTGCGGGATGCCTATCTCTCCGGCGCCGACACCGTAGAGGAGTACAAGGCCGCCAAGGAGTCCATGCAGCGCCAGCTCGCGCAGATAGACGACCAGATTGCCGCCGCAGAGCAGAAGTCCGCCACCCTCGCAACACCCAAAGCTTTGCAGAAGGACATCCGTGCCACCCTCAAGACCCTGACCTCCGCCACCGCCACCATGCAGGAAAAATACACCGCCGCACATAAACTCATCGACCACGCGACGTGGAACAAAGCCGAAAACCTCCTGCAAATCCACTACCGCCTTATTTTTTAATCACCTTTCGTAGCTCTTTGCACTAAGGTGGACCGGATGGAGAGCTCGGTGCATCGCTGCGCTATCTCAGTCAACGTTTTTCCATGCCTTATCCAGAACTAAAAGGTCTTCTGACCGATATCGGCACCGAGGAACTGGGCCATTTGGAAATGGTCGGTACGATCGTTCATCAGCTCACGCGGGAGCTGAGCGAGGAGCAGATCAAGGCCGCGGGGTTCGACACCTATTTTGTCGATCGCACTACCGGCGTCTACCCCACCGCCGCGTCCGGTTTTCCGTACAGCGCGGCGTCCATGGCGGTTAAGGGCGACCTGATCGCAGACCTCACGGAGGATTTGGCCGCGGAGCAAAAGGCACGCGTAACCTACGACAATATCCTGCGCCTGAGCGACGATCCCGACGTCAGCGACGTCATCCGCTTCCTGCGCGCCCGCGAAATCGTCCACTTCCAGCGCTTTGGCGAAGGGCTTCGCCTCGCACGGGAAAAGCTGGACGAAAGAAACGTTTATTATATCAATCCCAGCTTTGACAAATAAGAATACCGGCGCATCGGAAGGTGCGCCGGCTTTTTCAAACTATCCGTTTTTGATGCGCAGCGTGCGCAGATACGCCTTTTGCTCCGGCGCAATACGATAACTCTCTATCGCCTTTTGAACCGTCTTATTGTGCGTCCAAAGAGCAAGGCGCCGCTCGCGCAGATAAGGAATCGCCGCATCGTACTGCTTGGCAAGTGCTGTGGCAAAATACCACGCGATCGCCGTGTTGATATAGTATTCCTCAGTGCGCAGCGCGGCGACCAGGGCGAGCTGCTCCGGGGCAAACGCCTCGTCCAAAAAATAGCTCAGCAGCATCCCCACGCCAAAGCGGACCGTATATACGTGCGAAGAGGCAAGCCAGCGCGGAAGGTGCGTCAGCAGCTCCGCTCGGTGCTGCTGAAATACCGGCGGGCGCAGCATATCGCAGGTGGCCCAGTTGTCCACGAATGGCAAAAACGCCTCAACCTCATCCATGACACGCGCATAGTCCCGCCTCGTGCAGAGGATGAGCGCGTGCAGATTGTTTTCCTCGTAATACCGATGCGGAAGCGATTGCAGATAGGTGCCGCTTGCCGTATGCGCGGCATATTCCCTGGCGAGACGGCGCAGCGTCGGCGTGCGGACGCCGATCACGGTGTCCGGGTCAAGCGTCGGCAACAGCTTGCTTTGAAATTCTTTATATTTAAAATCCTGTAAAGCAAATAACCTTTGCAGAATCTCCGCTTCTATTCCTTGCATTGCTCTCTTCTCAATTTGTCCAAAATCACTTCATCAGCCGGGCAGAACGTATAGTCATCGATCTCCTGCACGGTGATAAAACGCATATCGTTATGCTCCAGCAGGCGGGGCGTCCCTCGTGCGATGGAGGCTTCCAAAAGCGTAAGGTGCACCGTCAGATCCGGGTACGTATGCACTACGTCCATAAAAACAGGACCGACGCAGACCGTAACGCCAAGCTCTTCCCGACATTCGCGGATCAAGGCCTGCTCCTTCGTCTCGCCGCGCTCTACCTTCCCGCCGACAAATTCCCATAAAAGCCCCCGCGCCTTGTGCGCCGGACGCTGACAAATCAAAAATCTCTCCCCCTGCCGAATCAAAGCGGCAACCACTTCCGTCATCGCGTACCCTTCACTTTCTATCCGGGACGATTTCGATCCAGTAACCGTCCGGGTCGATGATGAAGTAAATCCCCATCTTCGGGTTTTCAAAACAGATACAGCCCATTTCCTCGTGCTTTTTATGCGCAGCGGCATAATCCGGCGTGCAAAAAGCCAAGTGAAACTCGCACTCTCCCAGATCGTACGGCTGCGGGTGATCGCGCAGCGCCGTCAGCTCCAGGCGGAAATCGGTCTTTCCGTCCCCCAGAAACACAATGACAAAGCTGCCATCCTCCGCCTCCCGGCGGCGCACCTCACGAAGGCCGAGCGCGTCGCGGTAAAAGTTGATCGAACGCTCCAGATCCGTAACATTGAAATTGAAATGTTGGAAAGCAAACATCCCGTTCCTGCGCTCCTTTCACAGCAGGCTCAACTGCGCTGCTTCTTCCGTACGATCATCCTGCCCTGCGCCGTCGTCGTCCGGCGCTTCGCCCAGCATGGCGACGAACGCCTCCTCCGTCAGCACGGGGATCCCCAGTTCGTTCGCCTTGGCCAGCTTGGAGCCGGCCGCCTCCCCCGCAACGATGTAGCTTGTCTTTTTTGAAACCGAGCCGGATACCTTGCCGCCGCGTGCAAGGATTAACGCGCTCGCCGCATCGCGGGAGAAGCGCTCCAGCGTCCCGGTAAGCACGAAGGTCATGCCCGCAAAGCGGTCGTTCGTCGGCTGCTCCAGTGAGGTCATATTGACGCCCGACTCGCGCAGGCGGCGGATCAAATCCTTCCCCTGCTCGCTTTCCAGCCAGTCGCGCAAAAAGCGTGCCGTAATGGCGCCGATATCGTCGATCGCAGTCAGCTCTTCTTCGCTTGCGCGCTCCAATGCCTCAAACGTGCCGAAATGCTGTGCCAATACCCGCGCGGCCTTTGCACCGACCTGGCGGATGCCCAGCGCGCAGATCAGGCGCGAGAGGTCGTTCTGCTTCGACTTCTCGATTGCGCTGACCGCGTTCTGCGCTGATTTTGGCCCCATGCGATCCAGCCCGGCAATATCCTCCGCGCGCAACCGGTACAGGTCTGCCGCCGTGCGGACGATACCCTTGTCCACCATCTGCTGCAGCACCGCCGGGCCGACGCCGTCGATATCCATGGCCTCACGCGAAACGAAATGCTCCAGATAACGCAGCAGCTGCGCCGGGCACTCTGCCCCCGTGCAGCGCATCGCCGCGCCGTCCACATCGCGCTCTACCTTCGCCCCGCAGACCGGACACCGGTCCGGCAGACGGTACGGCATCGTTCCTTCGGGACGCCGGTCAAAATCCACGCGCACGATCTCCGGGATGATCTCCCCCGCCTTTTGCACGATCACGGTATCGCCGATGCGGATATCCTTTTCCGTGATAAAGTCCTGATTGTGCAGCGTGGCGTTGGTAACGGTCGTGCCGGCAAGACGCACCGGATCCACCACCGCCTTCGGCGTCAATACGCCCGTTCGCCCCACTTGCACGATGATATCCACCAGCTTACTGGGCTTTTGCTCCGGCGGATATTTATAGGCAATCGCCCAGCGCGGCACTTTAGCGGTACTGCCAAGCAAAGAGCGATCTGACAAGCTATTTAACTTTACAACTGCGCCATCCATGTCAAAGGGAAACTCCGCCCGGTTTTCATTCAACTGCTCGATTTGCCGCACGCAGTCCGCAACGCTTTGCATCTTGCGGTACGGAATCGTCGGAAAGTTCTGCAAGCGCAGATAGTCCAGCGTATCGGTGTGCGTTTGAAAGCTCTTCCCCTCGGCAAGCTGCAGATTAAAAAGGACGATATCCAATCGACGCTTTGCCGCAATGCGCGGGTCCTGCTGGCGCAGAGATCCGGCAGCAGCGTTACGCGGATTGGCAAAGGGCGTTTCGCCGCGCGCCTCACGCGCCGCGTTGAGTGCGGAAAACACGCTTTTGGACATATACACCTCGCCGCGCACGATCAGATGCGGCAATTTTTCCGGAAGCTCCAGCGGGACGGAGTGGATCGTGCGGATATTCTCCGTTACGTCTTCGCCGGTGCGTCCGTCGCCGCGGGTCGCGCCGCGGACAAACCGTCCGTCCCGGTATTCCAGCGCCACGGAAAGGCCATCTACCTTTGGCTCTACGCTGTACTCTACGCCGCTTAGCTGTTCGCGCAGGTGGCGGTCAAACTCCTCCACCTCCTGCGCGTTGAACACGTCCTGCAGGCTCTCCAGCGGTACCTCGTGTACCACGGGCGCAAAGGAGGACGAAGCCGTACCGCCGACGTGCTGCGTCGGAGAATCGGGTGTGATCTCCTCCGGGTGTTCCCGCTCCAGATCCTCCAGCTCGCGCAGCAGGCGGTCGTATTCATAATCCGGCATAACCGGTGCGTCCAGATCGTAATAGAGCTTGCTGTTGTATTCTAAAATCTCCCGCAGTTGCTTGATCCGTTCCTGATAAGACATAGCGACCTCCCGCATCATTATCCGCCGTTCATCACATATTCCTCCGCCGTTTGGGCGGGGGTTTCGGAGTTAAAATAGGTATAGCTGCCCGGCACAGAGCCGACGATTACCGTCTCTGCGACGGTGTAGCGGTTGCTCACGCGCGTTCCCGTGGAAAAACCCGGCAGCAGGATACTGACCGAAACATCCACTACCAGCATGATCTGATGCTTGGTCTGATTGATCCCGGCGGCCGTAAAGGTGTTTTCAAAATGCGCAGAGGACGAGCCGACCGACTGCATCCGAATATGGATCGACGGCCCGCGCCCGGCGAGAAGCGGCGAACCGCTCAAGCTCCCCAGGGGAATGGAAAGCTCCCGCGTGGAGACCTCGGAGAGCTTGTTCAACACGCTTTCCGTGATGGCGGACTGCAACCGGTTGAATTCTGCCATATTGCTTTTGACGGCGCAGATCTTGCCCTCGTGATCCTTTTCCAGGGAAATCAAGCGGTCATAATCCACACCGTCGGTGTAAACGGTTTCGTTTACCGCCGCGCCTACGATCCCCGTTACGGTGTTGGCGACGCGCGCGGTCGCAAGGCTTGTGAGAATCGGCTTTAAATGCAGCGCCGCCACGCTCAGCAGCACGAGCAGCGCCGCAAGCAGCAAAAAAACGCCAAGTACCAGCCTGCCTCGCCGCGTCAGCGCGCGGCGCATATATCTGCGCATAGTCCCACCTCACTGACAGGGTATGCGCCGACGGCTTTTCCCTATTCTTCCAGTGCGTTGACCAGGTCTTTGAAGTACCGTCCGCGCACCATAAAGTTGGGGAACTGGTCAAATGCCGCGCAGGCGGGCGAAAGCGTTACTACGTCGCCCGGCTGCGCACGCTCAGCGGCGATGCGCACCGCATCGTCCAGCGTGGCGGATTCGATCATCTCCGGCGTGCCCTGATAGGCGGCGCAGGAGGTAACACAGGCGCGGATCTTGTCCGCCGTCGCGCCGCAGAGGATCAGCAGCTTTACGTGCTCGATCAGCTCAGGCCCCAGTACGTCAAACGGGATGTGCTTATCGTACCCGCCGGCAATCACGATCAGCTTCTGCGAAAACGCGCGCAGCCCGGCAATCGTGCGCGTGGGGCTGGTAGCGATGGAATCGTTATACCAACGCACGCCACGGCGCGTGCGCACCAGCTCAATGCGGTGCTCTACCCCGGCAAATTCGCGTGCGACGGCGCAAATAACCGCATCGCTGACCAGACCGTCCACTGCGGTGATCGCGGCAAGGTAGTTCTCCACGTTGTGTTGGCCGGGAATGCGGATTTCGTCGGTTTTGACCACCATCCGCTCCTCCGAGCCGCGGCGCAGCCAGATCGCGCCGTCGCGCACGAACGCCCCGTCCGCAACCTCCTGGCGGCGGCTGAACAGGCGGACGCGGCCCCGCGCTTTTTGAGCAAGCGCGCGTGTGATATCGTTGTCCAGATTGAAAACGGCAATATCATTCTTGCCCTGATAGCGGAAGATATTCTCCTTTGCCGCAATATACTCCTCCATCCCACGATGTACGTCCAGATGGTTCGGGGCGAGGTTCGTCAGCACGGCGATATGCGGAGAGCGGGTCATATCCAGCAGCTGAAAGGACGACAGCTCCAGCACGGCGACGTCGTCCGCGTGCATTTCTCCCGCTTCCGACAGCAGCGGATGGCCGATGTTGCCGCCGAGATGCACCGTCCGCCCCGCCCGGCGCAAAAACTCCGCAATGACGCTGGTCGTGGTGGTCTTTCCGTCGCTTCCGGTTACGGCGATGATCGGGCAGGGACAAACCTCAAAGAATACCTGCATCTCCGAGGTAATCACGCTGCCACGCGCTTTGGCCTCCAGCAGCTCCGGCAGATCCGGGCGCATACCGGGCGTGCGGAAAATGACGTCCGCGGTAATTCCCTTCAGATAGTCCTCCCCCAGCTTCAAATCGACGCCCATCGTCTCCAGCTCTTCCGCGGTTTTGCCCAGCGCCGCCCGCTCCTTTTTGTCGCAGGCAGTTACGGCAATGCCGTGTGCGCGCAGCAGACGAATCAGCGGCGTGTTGCTCACACCAATGCCCAGCACCGCAACGGACCGGTGCGCCAGCGTCTTGAGATAACCCTCCAGATTCATGGTAAATACTTCCTTTCCAAAATCAGCGTTGTCATTATAACGCAAAGCTTTGCAAATAGCAATCTCCTTCTTGCTTCCGTCGCCGCCGACAAAAAAGAAGGACCGATACCGATCAGTCCTTCTTCGCATCGTCCGATTGCGTTTGCGGATCAAACAGCACCGTACCGTCCGGCAGTGTGAACGCCTGTTCGTCCACGTTACCGGTATCCAGATTCGACATGGCCATACGATAAATGACGGCGCTGCCCTGCATTCGCTCTGCAGCGCATAGAAGGCCGCTTTGTACGTTGACGTAGCAGCGCTCAACGTATCCGGCGTCATCCGGCGCAGTTTCCACGTAAATACACTCCTGCGTATTGAGAAGACGATAGTCCGCAACGGCAATCTCTGCTATCGGATAGCGCAAAATATGCTCGTAGGTGGGAATCCCCAACTCCTCATCCGCAGAAAACGGCTCTTTCGCTGTAAAGTATTTTCCATTGTCATCATACCAGATATAGCAACGATCCTCGCTGATGATTTCATGGCGCTCGGTATGATTCGGGCTTTGCGACAGGTCTATACGCGTCCACGGTCCCGCTACGGATACCTGCGCATCGGTCGTGGCGCTATCCTCCGCAAAATATCGCTCGATCGTAATCCTGCAGCTGTAATTCTCCGGCCGGGAGAGCGTTTCAATGGCGCGCTGCACCGTTTCCGGCCGAATCTCAATGCGATAGATCTGCTCCTTCTCCGGATTGCCGGACGTGTTGTTTTCCTCCGTTGCATCCTCGTCCGGTAATACGACCTTTGCCGCATGGTTCAGATTTCCCTGCACCAGCAAGATCAGCACCAGCAGGATCAACGCCGCAAAGGCGGCGGCAACCGGCGCATATTTTTTTCGTTTCATCCGACCGCCTCCTTTTCCCTTGCGCTGATCATTTTTGTGTCTATGCGTGAAAATCCGCGGGGCGCGTATCGCTGCGGCCAAAGTACCACAAAATTGCGTCCGCAATGCGCGCGCAGGCGAACCCATCGCCGTATGGGTTGACGGCGTGCGCCATCTTCGCGTAGGCCGCTTCATCGCGCAGCAGCTCGTTGCTCATACGCACGATATCGTCATAGGCGACGCCGCAGAGCTTTACCGTACCGGCAGCCACCGCCTCCGGCCGCTCCGTTTCCCGCCGCATGACCAAAACGGGCTTGCCCAGCGCGGGCGCTTCTTCCTGCAGCCCGCCGGAGTCCGTCATCACCAGATAGGTCCGCGCCATGAGATTGTGCATCTCGTTCGCCGGCAGCGGTTCGATGAGATGCACCCGCGGCGCGCCGGAAAGATATTCCTGCGCATTGTCGCGCACATAGGGACTCATATGTACGGGATAGACCAATTCCACGTCCTCGTTGTCCTGTGCGATTCGGCGCAGCGCCAGCATGATATTCTTCATCGGCTCACCGTAATTCTCGCGACGGTGGCAGGTTACCAGAACGATCTTCTTATGCGCGTAATCCAGCTCGTTGAGCGTATCGGTGGCAAAGGCGTAGTCGCTGCGCACAGTGGTCTTCAGCGCGTCGATCACGGTATTGCCGGTTACGAACAGGCCGTCATGAATCCCCTCGCGCAGAAGGTTGGCGCGGTTGTTCTCAGTGGGGCAGAAAAACAGGTCGGCAATTTGCGTAACGAGCTTTCGATTCATCTCCTCCGGGAACGGAGAGTATTTATCGTTGGTGCGCAGCCCCGCTTCCACATGACCGACGGGGATCTTGTGGTAAAAGGCAGAGAGCGCGCCGGCGAACGTCGTGGAGGTATCGCCATGCACCAGGATCATATCGGGTTGAAGCTGCTCAATTGCCGCATCCATGCCCAGCAGGCACTTGCTGGTAATCGTCGAAAGCGTCTGGCGCGGCGTCATAATATCCAGATCACAATCCGCCTTGAGCGAAAATACGTCCATCACACTGTCAAGCATCTGGCGATGCTGCGCCGTTACGCAGCACAGGCTCTCGATCTCCTCGCGTGCGGCAAGCTCTTTGACCAGCGGAGCCATCTTGATCGCCTCTGGGCGCGTGCCGAATACGCTCATGATGCGCAGCTTTTTCATTTCGTTTCTCCTCCGTTTTCTCCGGCATCTACAATTTTGACGACCTCCTGTACCCGGACGGTATGCCCGCCCTCCGCCGCCTTGCGGCTGAGCACCGGCTCCTCCCCGCTGGGCGCCGCAGACGCATCGCTCTCCGTCGCAGCGCGCTCATCTGCCTGATTCGCGTGTGCGATTTCCCGCGGAAAAATCACCCGCGCGGCGATGTAGGCGACCACTGCCAGGGTTAAAAGCAGCAGCATGGCCTTGATCGCATCGCTTGCGGTGAGCACCACGGCGCTCAATCCCAGGATGCTGCTGACCACGTATAACGCCGCCACCGCCTGCTTTTGGTTAAGCCCCATGTCAATCAGCCGGTGATGGATGTGTCCGCGATCCGGCGCCATAGGATTCTGCCCGTGCGCCAGACGGCGGGTGATGGCAAAAATCGTGTCGAACATCGGAAGCCCCAGCACCAGAAAAGGCACGACGAAGGAGACGATCGCATAGTACTTGAACAGCCCCTGGATCGAGATCGTGGCCAGAATATAGCCGAGGAAGGTCGAGCCGGTATCCCCCATGAACATCTTGGCCGGATTGCGGTTATAGGGCATAAAGCCGACGCACGCACCCACCAGCGCCGCCATGACCAACGCAACCTGCGACTCTGACACCAGCAGAGCAATCACCAGCAGCGTCAACGCGCTGATGGTCGATACGCCGTTGGCCAGGCCGTCCAGCCCGTCGATCAGATTCACTGAGTTCGTAATGCCCACGATCCACAGCACCGTGATCGGAATGGCAAGCCAGCCCAGATCCCAGTACTCCTCGGCGCTGAAGACGTTGGGATTGGAGAGCGTGTGGATCACCACGCCGTGAAATACGGCGATCAGCGCGGCGGCGATCTGCACCAGGAACTTAAAGCCCGCGCGCAGCGGCGACATATCGTCCACCACGCCCAGCACCACGATCGTTACGGCGCCGAGCAGGATACCCTGCATCTGGTGGTCGATCTTGACGAACAGTAGAATACTGACGATAAAGCCCAGGAAAATCGCCAGTCCGCCGAGACGCGGCGTGGGCTTTTTGTGCATACGGCGGTTATCCTTCGGCACGTCGATCGCACCGATCTTATAGGCAAAGGACTTCACCAGCGGGCACATTAAAAAGCTTACGAACATTGCGCACAGCACTGCGCCGCCCACAAAGAGCAAGAGTTCTTTTGAAATCATCGTTATCATGGTCTGCTTCCTTATCTCTGGACGAATCCGACCTTTTTATAAACCTTACGCAGCGTCTTTTCCGCGACATAAGACGCCTTTTCCGCACCGGCGCGGTAGACGCCCTCCAGATACGCCTTATCCTGGATGAGGCGGCTTGCCTCCTCGCGGATCGGGCGCAGCGTTTCGATTACCGCCTCGCCCACGGCGGGCTTAAACGCGCCGTATCCCAGGCCGGCAAATTCGGTTTCGATCTCGTCGTAGCTTTTGCCGGTAACGGCGGCGTAAATCGTCATCAGGTTGGATACGCCCGGTTTATTCGCCGGGTCATAGCGCACGCAGCGCTCCGTGTCGCTGTCGGTAACGGCACGCTTGAATTTGCGGGCGATGTCCTCCGGCTTTTCCATCACAAAGACACAGCCGTCCGGCAGGGACTTGCTCATCTTACTGTCCGGCTCTGTCAGGCACATCACGCGCGCGCCCGCCTTGGGAATGTACGGCTCCGGCATCTTGAACACGTCGCCGTAAATGCCGTTAAAGCGCTGGACGATATTCCGGCACAGTTCCACGTGCTGCTTCTGGTCCTCGCCCACCGGGACAAAATCCGGTTGATACAGCAGGATATCCGCCGCCATCAGCGCAGGATAGGTGAAAAGACCGCCGTTGATATTTTCCTTGTGCCGGGCGGATTTGTCCTTGAACTGCGTCATACGCGAAAGCTCGCCAAACATCGTGTAGCAGTTGAGCACCCAGCCAAGCTCAGCGTGCTGGTGCACATGAGACTGGATAAAAAGCGTGTTCTTTTCCGGATCGAGGCCGCTTGCAATATAAATCGCCAGCTGCTCCAGCGTGCGCCGGCGCAGATCCGCCGGCGTCTGGCGCACGGTGATCGTATGCATATCAGCCATAAAATAATAATTATCAAACTCCTCCGTGCGCGCCACCCAGTTTCGAATCGCACCAAGGTAGTTGCCCAACTGCAGATCGCCGCTGGGCTGTATGCCGGAGAGCATCACTTTTTTCGCCTGTCTTACGTTGTCTTCCATGCTGTTTCCCTCATTTCCTGTGTTTTCTCTCGTATCGTCTGCCGAACGCATCAAAACGCATCCGATCCGTGCCCTGCTGCAATTGGCTTGCTGTCGGCGCACCGATTCGGCATACGGAATAATCCGATCAAAGCAACATCTATTTCCGAAGTATTATATCATACGGCGCAAAAAAGTACAAGGGCAAAAGCTGTTTTGTCCGGCTGTAACCTCTTTTGATGTTCTTCCGACGCCTACGAAAAAAGAGGCACACCAACGGTGTGCCTCTTCCCTACTGTATGCTATAAAGCGTTAGTCCTTTACATAGCTTACATGCAGGAGCTTGTGAGCCTTCTCTTCGCCCATATCCTCCAGCATACGCACCACAACGGGGTTACGCTCGGCGCGCTTGAACAGAGCGGCCTTATCGGCAGAATACAGTCCTTCGCCGCGCGCGTGCTTGGTAACGCGGAAGCCCTGGGGCTGGCCGGCGCCGCCGACGCAGCCGTTCTGGCAGGTCATAACCTCGATGAGGTGATAGAACGCCTCGCCCGCATCAATCTTTTTCAGCAGCTCGCGGGCATTGACCAGGCCGTTGACCACGGCAAGACGAATCTCCATATCACCGATATGGAGCGTTGCCTCCTTGATCGGCTCATCGCCGCGAAGACCCATAAATTCGATCTCGCGCAGGGCGTTCTTGCTCTTATCGGGCACGCAGTGGCGCACCACCGCTTCCGCCACGCCGCCGGTAACGCCGTAGATTATGGCGGAGCCAGACCCCATACCGTAAGGCAGGTCGGGAGATTCCAGCTCGACCTCGTTGAGCTGGATACCGGTTTCGCGGATCATATCAACCAGCTCGCGCGTGGTGAGCACCAGATCAACGTCGGGCATACCGTCATGCTTGAACTCGTCGCGCGCGGCCTCCATCTTCTTGGCCGTGCAGGGCATGATGGCGATGTGATAGGTGCGGCGGCCATCCTCCGCATCCTTGGAAGCATACTGATCCCGCAGGATAGCGGCAAACATATGCATCGGGGACTTGCAGGTAGAGATATTGCGCAGGTACTTGGGGTTCTCCTCTTCCAGATACTTCACCCACGCCGGACAGCAGGAGGTAAACATCGGGAACGGGCCGCCGGTAGCCAGACGCTGCTTAAACTCCTCCGCCTCGCAGATGGTCGTGAAGTCTGCGCTGAAGGTGGTGTCGTACACCTCGTCCACGCCCATGAGCTTGAGCGCCGTAACCAGCTTGTCGAGCACGTTTTCACCGGCAGGAATGCCGAAATTCTCACCCACGGCGACACGCACGGCCGGCGCGATCTGCACGACGACACGCTTGTTCGGGTCGTGGATAGCCGCCCATGCCTTGCCGATCTCATCCTTAACCGTAATCGCACCGGTGGGGCAAACGGCGGCACACTGGCCGCAGCTGACGCACTTGGTCTCAGCGATCTTGCGGTCAAAGGCCGGCAAGACCTGCAGCCGAGAACCGCGGCTGGCAAAGTCGATGATATTCATACCCTGCATTTCCTCACACACGCGCACACAGTCGCCGCAGAGGATGCACTTGTTCGGATCACGGAAGATCGCCGGGCTCGATTCGTCGTAGGCAGCGCGCTCGCGCGTATCCTGAAAACGCACGCGATGGACGCCGAACTGCTGCGCCAGCTCCTGCAGGCGGCAGTTGCCGCTCTTCGCGCAGGTTGTGCAGTTGCAGTCGTGGGATGCCAGCATCAGCTCAAGAATCATGCGGCGATGCTTGAGCAGACGCATCGAGTTCGTCTTGATGACCAGGCCGTCGCGCGGCTCCATCGAGCAAGCCGCGTCAATTTTACCGCGCTCGTCCTCGACGATGCACATACGGCACGCGCCGTAGGTCGACAGGTCGGAATGGTAGCAGAAAGTAGGCATTTCGATGCCCGCCTTGCGAATAACGGACAGGACGTTCTTCTCGCCGTCGAAGCTGACGCGCTGGCCGTCCACAATCATAATTCCCTTTGCCATTGCGCTCACGCCTCCTCACTGATGGCGCCAAACGGGCAGTTGCTCATGCAGGCGCCGCACTTAATACATTTATCAATATCAATCGTATGGGGCTGACGGACCTCGCCCGTGATTGCCTCCATCGGGCAGTTCTTGCGGCACTTGCCGCAGCCCTTGCACTTCGCCGGGTCGATGACAAGGCCCTTCTTCTTGCCGTTGCAGTGCGGGCAGTGCTTGTCGCGCACGTGGGCAAGGTACTCGTCGCGGAAATACTTGAGCGTGCTCTTGACCGGGTTGCACGCCGCCTGACCGAGGCCGCAGAGCGCCGCCTCGCTGATGGTCTGGGAGAGGGATTCGAGCATGTCGAGATCCTCCATCGTGCCCTCGTTGTTCACGATGCGGGTCAGAATCTCCAGCATGCGCTTGGTGCCCTCGCGGCAGGGGACGCACTTGCCGCAGGACTCGTTCTGCGTGAAGCTCATGAAGAAGCGCGCCGTCTCCACCATGCAGGTGTCCTCGTCCATGACGACGAGGCCGCCGGAGCCGATGATCGCACCGACCTTCTTGAGCGAGTCAAAGTCAAGAGGCATGTCGAGGTGCTCTTCGGTCAGACATCCGCCGGCAGGGCCGCCGATCTGCACGGCCTTGAACTTCTTACCGTCCTTGATGCCGCCGCCGATGTCGAAGATGATCTCGCGCAGCGTGGTGCCCATCGGAACTTCAATGAGGCCCGTGTTGACCACGTTGCCGGTGAGGGCAAAGGCCTTGGTGCCGCTGCTCTTCTCCGTGCCGAACGAGCGGAACCATTCCGCGCCGTTGCGGATGATAAGGGGCACGTTGGCGTAGGTCTCGACGTTGTTGAGCACTGTCGGCTGCGCCCAGAGGCCGTGCTCGACCGTGCGCGGCGGCTTGACGCGCGGCATGCCGCGCTTGCCCTCAATGGAAGCGGTCAGCGCGCTGCCCTCGCCGCAGACGAAGGCGCCCGCGCCGCGGTTGATGTGCAGGTGGAAGCTGAAGTCCGTGCCCATGATGTTGTCGCCGAGCAGGCCCAGCTCCTCCGCCTTTTCGATCGCGGTGCGCAGGCGCTCCACCGCCAGCGGATACTCCGCGCGAACATAGATGTAGCCCTCGTCGCTGCCCGCGGCCAGCGCCGCGATCAGCATACCCTCAATGATAGCATGGGGGTTGCCCTCCATGATGGAGCGATCCATGAACGCGCCGGGGTCGCCCTCGTCGCCGTTGCAGACCACATATTTCTTGCCCTTGGGCTGCTTGCGGACGCTGTCCCACTTGCGGCCGGCCGGGAAGCCCGCGCCGCCGCGGCCGCGCAGGCCGGAGTCGAGGATCTCCTTGCAGATCTGCTCGTCGGTCATCTCAAAGAGCGCCTTTTCAAAGGCAAGATAGCCGTCGCGCCCGATGTACTCCAGCAGATGCTCGGCGTCGATGGCGCCGCAGTTTTCCAGCACGATGCGCTTTTGGAGCTTATAGAACGGGATCTCGGAGTCCTTGGCGTAGGACTTGCCGTCGAGCTGATAGAGCAGGCGGTCGATGACCTGACCCTTCTGGATGGTCTTTTCGATGATCTCATCGACATCCTCCAGCTTGACGTGGGTGTAGAGGATGCCGTCCGGCTCGATCTGGAGCAACGGGCCCATCTCGCAGAAGCCGTGGCAGCCGGTTTTCTTGAAGTGCAGGGCGTCCGAGCCGTCGTCCTTCTCGGGCCGCAGGGATACGCGGGTCTTGAGGCCGCGCTTTTCGCAGCCCGCCCGGAGCGCGTCATAGATATTGAGCGAACCGCCGGCAATGCAGCCCGTTCCGGCGCAGATCAGCACCTCGCGGGTGTCGGCGGCAAGGAGCGACTTCGCCTCGACGCGCATCGCGTCCAGATTCTTGCGGGTCAGCTTACGCTTCGGCATGGCTCTCCCCCTCCTTTGCACGCAGTGATTCGATCAGTTCGACGGCGCTCTCCGGCGTCATCTTCGGATATACCTCGTCGTTGACCGTCAGCACCGGCGAGAGGCCGCAGGCGCCGAGACATGCCACCGTTTCCAGCGTAAACAGCCCGTCGTCCGAGGTCTTGCGCTTGCCGGTCAAACCCAGGTACTCATGCAGCGTGTCGTAGATCGGCTGGGATTTGCGAACATGACATGCCGTACCACAGCAGACCTTGACGATGTACTTACCCTTGGGCTCGAGGGAGAAGTTCTCGTAGAACGTGGCAACACTGTAAACCTTTGCCACGCCGATGCCGAGCTTCTTCGCCACAAGCTCCAGATTCTCAGCACTGAGGTACTTGTACTCCGCCTGAATGTCCTGCATGATGGCGATCAGGCTTTCCCGCCGACAGTTATAGCTGTCAACGATCTGCTCTACTCGCTGCAGTTCGTCTTGTTTGGCTCTCATACCGTTGATTTCCTTTCTTTCGCAATAAACCGCGATAAAATGAGTGGGATGAACACGCGATTCGTGCTTCACCGCCCGATTGAGTCTCATACATCATTATTTTATCATTGATAGTTGAAATTGTAAATACGTTTTTCACCAAAATCTTTCATTTTCTGCTTTTTCATCAGCCCGCGATTTCGCAGGGCCTGCATCACCGCCAGCAGGCAGCGGCGGCGTAATACCGACCACAAAGAAGGGCGGCGCGGCAAAAGCCACGCCGCCTTTCTTTTCGCGGGGGATCGGCAGCCGAAAAAGGGAGAAGACCGGCTATGCCGGTCTTCTCCCTTTCGTT